>PMBT01000131.1 GCA_003153035.1 Opitutia bacterium | reverse complement strand
GAGTTTGGATCATGGATCCAAAGCCTCACGCCTTTGGCTACGAGCTCGGACTCGCTGCCGCTCACGCCTGCCGGATCACCGCGTATTTCATCGGCACCTCGCCGATATTGCGCATGCCGTGCAGGACGTTCTCCGGGAAAAACAATGCCGTCATCGCCCGGGCGACCTGAGTTTCCGTGCCGATCAAGACCTCGGCGGTGCCCTCGAGAAGGAAAATAATCTCCTCGCCCGCGTGCTGATGGGGCGGGTGGGGCGCCTTGCCGGGGTCGATCACGGACACATGCATCCGCAAATTCCGGGCCCCGCAGGCTTCGTTGACGAACGGCAGCATGAATCCCCGGTCGTGCTTTTGCACGGCGGCAGGGTTCCACGGGATGATGAAGGAATGGGCCATGCGGCGAGGCCGCCCCGGCCGGGGCGGCCGTACACTGCAGCGTACGGAGGGCGCGTCCGGGCGCAAGATTTCCCGCCGATAACTTCTGACAACGAAGTTGCATCGGCGGGTCTCGTAACCAGAATCATCCGGGCAAAGATGCAGGGTCCAATTTGACTTCGCCAAGGCCTCCATGAAAACGCGTCGGACTGAGCGGACAAAAAGGCGAGCGCCCACCCGATCTACAACCGGGAAGCGCACCCGCGCGAAAGTAGCGACGGAAGGGCTCGCCGCGAGCAAACTATCCTGGGAGGCGCTGCGGGAGAGCGAAGAACGGTACCGCGGCCTGTTCGAGAACTCCATGCTGGCGATTTCGCAGGCGTCGCTCGAAGGAAAGTTCCTCCGGGTGAACAAGGCCTATGCGCGCCTGTACGGGTATGCCACCCCTGAGGAAATGATGGCTGCGGTGCCTGGAGTCGGGCGGCTCTATGCCGACCCTGAGGACCGCAAGGCGGTCTTGCGAATCCTCTCCGAGAAAGGCGTCATGGAACCGCGGGAAATCAAGGTGGTCCGCCGGGACGGGACGCGGTTCTACGTTGAGGTGCTGGCGCAGGAAATCAGGGACGTGTCTGGAAAACTACGCTGCTACCAAGCGTCCCACGTGGACATCACCGAGCGAAAACGGGCGGAAGACGCGCTGCGCGAAAGCGAGGAGCGCCTGCGACTGGCAGCGGCCGCGGCGGGGTTCGGCACCTACACCTATGATTTTGTCAGCGGCGCGAGCCACTGGTCACGGGAACTGAAGACCCTGCTGGGCGTGCCGCCCGGCCAACCCCTCCCTCTGGATGCCGACAAGCTCTTTACGGGCCTGCATCCGGAGGATCGGGCGGCCTTTCTCGCCGCCATGACCGCGGCCAACGATCCACGGAGTGACGGGATCTTTCGGCATGAATATCGAGTCATTCTCCCGGACGGCACGATGCGCTGGCTGCAGGTTCGCGGCCGGACGTCTTTCACCGGCGCAGGCGCGATGCGCCACGCCGAGCAGGCGGCGGGAGTCATTTTAGACATTACCGAGCGCAAACAGATCCTGGAGGCGGTGCGGGCGAACGAGGAGCGCTATCGCCTGCTCTTCGAAGCCTCTGCCGACGGCATCATCATGGTCGGCAGCGACGGGTTGATCACGAGTGCGAATTTTGCCCAGGTCCGGATGTTTCGTTATGATTCCCCGGAGGAGATGGTGGGCATGTCTGCCAATCTCCTGCTCACCTCGGCCATGCGCGAGTTTGGGAGGGACCTCATGCGGCGTCGACTGAGTGGCGAGGAGACCCCGCCGGTCGAATATTGTCTCCTCCGGAAGGACGGAACAGAGTTCTGGGGGGAGGTCTCTGCGGCGCTCCTGCGAAATACGAGCGGCGGGGTCATTGGTTACACCTACATCACGCATGATACCACCAAACGGAAGCGAACCGAGGAGTTGCTGCGGGAAAGTGAATCGCGATTCCGAAGCCTCTTTGAACAAGCACCGATCGCGATCAGCGTTTCGCGCAATGGGCGCAGCGTGCTTGTGAATCAAGGAGTCGTGCGAACATTCGGTCTGCGGGACACCGAGGAATGGGTCGGCCGACCAATTGTTGATTGGACTGCGCCGCAATACCGGGAGGAGGGCGAGGAACGCACTCGACGTCGCTTGCTGGGGCTCCCGGTGCCTGCTGAGTTTGAATCAGTCGGCTTGCGCCCGGATGGTTCCCAGTTTCCAATTCATGTAGCGGTTGGACAGGTCCAATTGGCGGACGGCCCGGCAAACATTTCCTTCATAACTGACATCACCGGGCGCAAGCGGGCGGAGGCGGCGCTGCGCGAACTATCCGGACGGCTCCTTCGGCTGGAGGATGACGAGCGCCAGCGGATCGCGCGCGAACTGCATGACACCACGGCGCAGGAACTCGCCGCCATCACCATGAACCTGGCGGTGCTCAAGGCCCGCGCGCCGGAACTGAAGGTCGGCGCGCAGGCGATCCTGGCCGAGACGATCGCGTTGACCGACCGATGCGCCAGCGAAGTCCGCACCATGTCCTATTTGCTGCATCCGCCCGCGCTCGAAGCCTTGGGACTGGCCGGAGCCGGGCGGGATTATATCGACGGTTTTGCGCGGCGCAGCGGCATCCGCGTCGACCTGCAGATTTCCGACGATCTCGGCCGGTTCCCGGCCGAAACCGAGCGGGCCCTGTTCCGGGTGCTGCAGGAGAGCCTCGCCAACATCCATCGCCATTCCGGCAGCCGGACCGCGTCGATCCAGCTGACGCGGACGACCGACCAGATCCGGCTGGAAGTGCGGGACGCCGGCCGTGGGATGAAGAAAACCAATGACCCGCTCGCGGAGGGACCACCGGCCGGCGGTCTCGGCGTGGGCATCCCCGGCATGCGGGAACGGATGCGGCAAGTGGGGGGGCAGTTGCAGATCCAATCAGACGCGCAGGGCACCTGTGTCATTGCCACCATGCCGGTGGACCGGCAAACAGATCAGCCATGATCCGGATTCTCATCGCCGACGACCATGAGATGATCCGCACGGGACTGCGGAAGATCCTGGAAGGGCGGGACGGCTGGACGGTGTGCGGCGAGGCGGTCAACGGCCGGGAGGCCGTGACGAAGGCCAGAGAGCTCAAGCCAGACGTCGTTGTGTTGGACTTCGCCATGCCGGAGCTGAACGGGCTCGAGGTGATCCGGCAAATCCGCGCGACTTTGCCGCAAACCGAGGTGCTGATCCTCACGATGCACGAGTCCGAGCAACTGGCCCGCGCCGTCCTCGCCGCTGGTGCCCGGGGTTTTGTCCTGAAGAGCGATGCGGGCCAGACGATCGCCGCGGCCGTGGAGCAGCTCGGCCAGCATCACTCTTACTTCACGACCTCGGTATCACATGTTGTTTTGCAGGGCTACCTGCATCCGGCCGAGCCGACCGAGGAGAATCTCATTGGCAAACGGCTCACGGCCCGCGAACGCGAAATCGTCCAGCTCATCGCCGAGGGACGGAGCTCGAAGGAGGCCGCGGACGCCCTGGGCATCAGCGTGAAGACGGTGGAGACCCATCGCGTGAACCTCATGCGCAAGCTCGAGCTCCATTCGGTCAGCGAGCTGGTGCATTACGCGATCCGCAATCAGATCGTCGAGCCGTAGCGCGCTCGCCGGCGGATCACGCGGCAAGACTGCGCCCTTTTCCATCATCCAAGTCAGTTGGTCGGGCGGGATATCCCTAACCTGCCGGTCCCCTCGGCCTCGGCAAAGCGGCGCGTTAAGGATCCAGCCTTCGCATAAAGCCACGGCGGACAGGTAACGCGCCCCACCTTGACTGATCTTGGATCCCAAGCCTCACGCCTTTGGCCACGGGCGCGGACTCGCTACCGGATTCTCTCCACGGATCTACAGGGTTCGCTGTATGGTGCGGGGCATTAAAAAAATCTAGAATCGCCAGCAAATGTCCGGCGCTCAATCCAGACCGGCGGAAGCGAGTCAGGGGAGGCGGCCCATCCGCACGCTGATCGTCGACGATTCGCCCGTCGCGCTGGAGAGCCTGCGTCTCTTTCTGGGCACGGACGAGGGCTGTGAGCTGGCGGGCAGCGGACAGAGCGGGCGGGAGGCGGTGGAGCTGGCGGCCACGCTGCACCCGGATCTGGTGCTGCTCGATCTGCAAATGCCCGGGATGAACGGGCTGGACGCGACCCGGCAGATCAAGCGGCAGGCCGATCCGCCGCTGGTCGTGATTGTGACCGTCTACAATGACGACGGATGGCGGAAGGCCGCCGCCGCGGCTGGCGCGGACGGCTTCATCTGGAAGTCCGAGGTTGCCCTCACCCTGCTGCCGGTGATCCACAGACTGTTCGATCAGAGGAAACGGCGCGGCTCATGAAAACGATTCCGCCTTTTGACCGGAGTAGGTCCGGATTGGATTCTCCGACCGCCAAGGGTCCGGGAAAGAGCGGGTTCGAGATTGGCCTGCTAGCGTTCGCGGCGGCCCTGGTGGTGGTCATCACCGTGCTCGGGTACCTGTATTTCGAATCGAGGCGGGCTGAACTTCAGCAGCGCATTTCCCAGGAACTCGCGGCCATCGCCGATCTCAAAGTCGGGCAGATTGCCCACTGGCGGGAAGAGCGGCTGGCCAACGCCCGGGTGGCGATGCAGACGCCGCTTTTCGCCCGCAACGTGGCGGCGTTCTTTGCCGATCCCACCTCCGAGGCCGGGCGCGCGGCCATCCTCGGGTGGTTCAGCGCGCTGCGGCGGAACTACGGCTATGAGGAAATCGCGCTGTTTGACGCCCAGGGGAATCCCCGGCTAGGTCTGCCACCCACGGCCGATACCTCGGATCCGCAACTGCGCGCATTGCTCGAAACGGTCCCGCAAGCCAGTGATGTCCTGATATCCGATCTCCACCGCGGAAGCACCGGCGAAATTTATATCGATTTGATTGTCCCGCTCCGGGACACTCCAGCGCCCTCAGCGGACGCGCGGGCGGGTGAAGCCCAGACGCCACCGGCGACCATCGGGGTGGTGGTGTTTCGGATCGATCCGCGTCGGTTCCTGTACCCGCTGATCCAATCCTGGCCGACGCCGAGCGAGACGGCGGAAACCCTGCTGCTGCGCCGTGAGGGCGACGAGCTGGTCTATCTGAATGAATTGCGTCATCGAACCGGCACCGCCCTCGTTTTGCGTCGCCTCATCAGTGACTCGCGACTGCCAGCGGCCAGAGCGGCGCGCGGCGAAACCTGGGCGGGCGAGGGGGTGGACTATCGCGGGGTCGATGTTTTCGCCGTCACCCGAATCATCCCGGATTCACCTTGGTTCATCGTGGCGAAAGTGGATCGGACCGAGATCCAAGCGCTGCTGCGGCGGGAGGCGTGGACCGTGGGCCTGATCGTCGGCGCGCTGCTCGTGTCCGCCGCTTTTGGGGTCGGACTTTTTTGGCGGAACAGGACCTCCACGGATCTGCGTCGCGAGCTGGCGGCCGAGCGGGAAATCGGGCGGCTCAGCCGCCTCTATGCCGCGCTCAGCCAGGTGAACCAGGCGGTGGTCCGCGCCAACACGCGGGAGGAGCTGTTGGACTCGGTTTGCCGGGTGATGGCGGAATTCGGACAGCTCCGACTGGTCTGGATCGGCGAGCACGATGCCGCGCAACGAATGGTGAAGCCGGTGGCCTGGGCCGGCGAAGACCAAGGGTTTCTGACCGGATTGGCGGTGTTCACCGATCAACGCGCGGAGGGGCAGGGACCGACCGGTACCGCAGTCCGCGAGGAGCGAGGAATGGTGTTCAATGATTTTGCCGCCGATCCGCACCTGGCCTCCTGGCGCGAACGATTGGAATCCTACCGGTTCCTCTCCGGGGGAGCGTTTCCAATCCGGGTCCGAGGCAAGGTATGGGGCAGTCTGACAGTTTACTCACTTGAGATTAATTTCTTCCGCAGCAAGGAAATCGCCGTGCTGGAGGAGGCCGCCAGCGACATCTCGTCCGCTCTCGACCGATTGGAAGATCGGGCCGAGCGCAAGCAGACGGAGGATTTGCTGAAACGAGAGCAAGCACTTTTCGGCGCCCTCATTAGCACGATCCCTGACAACATCTATTTCAAGGACCGCAACAGCCGCTTCGTTCGCATCAATGACAACATGGCGCAGTGGTTCGGATTGCGCAATCCCGGCGAGGCCGTCGGCCGGACCGATGCCGACTATTTCACCGGGGAGCACGCCCGCCAGGCTTACGAGGATGAGCAGAGGGTGATGAATACCGGGACGGCGATCATCGGCCTGGAGGAAAAGGAAACCTGGCCGGATGGCCGGGTGACCTGGGTGTCCACCACCAAAGTTCCCCTGCGCGACGAGAACGGAAACATCACTGGACTGGTCGGAATCTCGCGCGACGTCACCGCGCACCGGCAGGCGGGGGAGGCGTTGCGGGAGGCGGAGGGACGGTTCCGGGCCACCTTCGAGCAGGCTGCGGTCGGCATGGCGCAGGCGGGGTTGGACGGGCACTGGACGCGTGTAAACCAGCGATTCTGCGACATCGTCGGCTATTCGAGCGAGGAGCTTCGCGCCCTTAGCTTTCAGGACATCACGCACCCGGACGATCTGAAGACCGACCTCGACTACGTCCGGCAGGTGCTGGCGGGCGAGATTCAGGAATACTCCATGGAGAAACGCTACCTCCGGAAGAACCACTCGCCGGTCTGGGTCAACCTGACCGTCGGGCTGGTGCGCGACCAGGCCGGCGCCCCGAAGTATTTTGTCTCGGTGATCGAGGATATCACCGAGCGCAAGCAGGCGGAGGAGGCGGTGCGGGAAAGTGAAAAGTACTACCGTGGAGCCATTACGGCGGCGGGATTGGTCCCCTATGTGATCGATTACGATACGAAGCGATTCACCTTCATGGGGCAGAATATCCTCAAGATGACCGGTTACCCGGCGGAGGAGATGACACCAGCCATACTGAAGGAAATCGTTCAGGAAAGTGTAGTCACGGGGTCTGACTATACTGACCTGCCAGTGGAGGAAGCACGGAGAAGATTTCTTGCAGGCGAGCTTCCGCACTGGGGCCTTGATTCGCGGATCCGCACACGGACCGGCGAAGATCGCTGGATCAATGATGTTTCCGTGTCATTGCGAAATGAACATGGAAGAGTGACTAGTGCGATCGGAGTTTTTCAGGACATGACTGAACGCAAGCGCGCCGAGGAGGCTCGCGAGCAATCGCTTTCACTGTTGCGCGCGACACTGGAGTCCACGACGGACGGGATCCTGGTGGTAGATGCCCACGGAAAGATCATGGATTTCAATCAGCGCTTTGTGGAGGCCTGGCGCCTGCCCCAGGTGATTCTGGACTCCCGCGATGACAGCCAGGCGCTGGCCTTCGTGCTGGACCAGGTCGCGGATCCGGTGGCTTTTCTGGCCAAGGTCAAGACATTGTATGCCCACCCCGACGAGGAGAGTTTCGACCTGCTGGAGTTCAAGGACAGCCGCGTCTTCGAACGCTATTCGCGGCCGCAACTCGTCGAGGGCCGGCCCCTCGGCCGGGTGTGGAGTTTCCGCGACATCACCGAGCGCAA
>PMBT01000074.1 GCA_003153035.1 Opitutia bacterium | reverse complement strand
CGACAGGCTGCGTGAGAGTTTGGATCGATCGAGATTCACTCTGTTCGGCGGCGAAGGGGAATTGAACCACGAAGACACGAAGGGCACGAAGCAGCATAAGCCTACAGCTAGGAAGTCATAGTAATGGAGGGCGCTGCTCCGTCAGCGCCGATTTCGAGCTGCGTGGTGGCCACCCGCCGAATCCGCCCGCTGGATCGCGACGAGTGCATCCTGCCTCGCCGGCACGGTGCGCTAAGCGTGCCTCGCGATGACAGACGGTTTAACAACCCGCCTTACCGGCGTTTGTTGCGCGCCTGGAACGCTCCGGCGCGGCGATCGGGTCCAAACGAGCGGCCGCCGCTGTCTTCCTTGGGCCGGGCCTCGTTGACCGTGAGTTTGCGCCCGTCAAGCTCGGCCCCGCTCATCTTCTCGATGGCCAGCTTGCTCTCCTGCTCGGTGTCGAAGGTGACGAAGGCGAAGCCGCGCGCGCGGCCCGTCTCGCGATCGGTGGGCAGGTGCACGTCGGTCACGGTGCCGAAGGGAGCGAAGGCGGCGCGAATCGCGTCCTCCGTCGTGTCGAAGGACAGATTACCCACATACAGTTTGGAATTCATCAGGATGATTTTCGCAAATTTCGTCGGCTGCCAGTCCGTTCCCGGAAATCGGGTTTCGAATCATCATCTGAACTCAAGCTCACCTGAGGACTCACCAGTAACTGTCATCTTACGACTATTGCGATCGGGCAGCGTCCGCGAACCCGGAGCAAAAAGCAAGGCGGGCGGCGGGAATTTTTCAGGCGTCGCCGCAGGCCGGATCGGGTGCCTTGGGCGCAACGACACCGTCGGATGAAGGACGAGATCGCGGTCCAACTGCAGGGACCCGGCTAATCTCGCGCTTGCCAGCCGGGAGCTTGCCGTCGTTTGTGGTGGGCTCGCATGCGCGAAATCCTCTTCCTTTGCACGGGCAACTACTACCGGAGCCGCTACGCCGAGGCCCTCTTCAACCACGAGGCGCTACGGCGCCGCCTCGCGTGGAGGGCGTTCTCACGCGGACTGGCGATTCATCTCGCGCCGCCCGGCGGGCTTTCGCCACACACGACGCAGCGGCTGCAGGAGCGGGGCATCCTCTGTGAGCGCACCGGGCCGGATCCGGTCCAGGTGGCCGAGGCGGATTTTCTCCGGGCGGCCCGGATCATCGCTTTGAAGAAAACGGAACATCAGCCCTGGATGACCCGCCTGCACCCGGCTTGGAGGAACCGGACAGAATATTGGGAGATCAGCGATCTCGACGCCGCCACCCCTGCAGTGGCGCTGGCCGCAATCGAGGCGCACGTGATGGCGCTGCTTGCGGAGCTGGAAACAGGGCCGGCGGCGGCCCTCAAGCAGGGGTAGCGAGCAACCGCCCGCGGGCACGAAGTCCCGGCTTGCCGCGCCCGGACCGCCGGGCGAAAGCCGGCGGAGGGTTATTTCCCCCTGAGGTGGGACATGCTCCGCTTGGGCATATGGCGGTTCAAGCTGCCCGCTTTCAGCATGTGGTTGATTTCGCGGCTGCGCCGCTGCTCGGCCTCCCGCGCCAGCTTCAGCTTCAGGTTCTCAGTCGGGGGGAGGTTTTCCGGCGGCGGAGTTGGGGATGGTTGGTTCATGGGTCTGGCCTCTCGTGACGCACAACGGTGATGGGCTGCGTTAAGCAGGATGCCTGGTGGGCGCGGACCCTATTATACACCAGAATCCGTCGGCGCGGAGCAGATTCGACACAAGGCGGGTCCGCTGACTTCGCGGGGCACTTAACCCGCTGTAGATTTGCATCGGACGACGCCCGCATTAACGTGGTCCACCATGAGTTCCTCAGCCAATTCGCCAGGCGTTGTTTCGCAATCTCTCAAGAACTGTCGCGTGTTCATTACCGGGGCATCCCGCGGGGTCGGCCTTGAGTCCGCGCGACTCTTTCTGCGATCCGGCGCCCGGGTGATCGGCGCGGCCAAAGACCCTGCCCGCCTGCAGGCGGCGGTCGAAGAACTCAGGTCGCTAGGCGAGTTTCATAGTGTGGTGATGGACTTGTCCCAGCCCGGCTTCGAGCCGGCAGCCGTCGCCGCCGTGACCCGGCATTTCGACGGCGTGCTGGACGTCCTCTTCAACAACGCGGGCACGATGCCGGCCCAGCAGGGCGTGTCCAACGAGCCCGCCGGCAGCCTGGAGAAAACGCTGCAGGTCAACCTGGTGGCGGTGCACAACCTAATCCGCGCGCTACTGCCCGCGTTGCTCGAGGGAACAAAGCCGCGCATCATGAACACCAGCAGCGGGGCCGGGACGTTGGCCGCTGTGGTGGAGAACAGCCTGGCCAGCTATCGCGTGAGCAAGTTTGCGCTCAACGGCCTGACCTTGAACTGGGCCGGAGCCTTGAAGGGCCGGGTGGCGGTGAATGCGTTTGACCCCGGCTGGGTCAAGACTGCCATGGGCGGTCCCAATGCGCCCGGCACGCCACAGGAATCCGCGCGGGGCGCGCTGGCGCTGGCCCTGCTGCCCTTTGCGACGACTGGCAAGTTCTGGAAGGACGGCAGGGAGATCTCCTGGTAGGCGAGCTAACCCAGTGCGACCGCATCCGCCGGTTTCTTGCCGGCCAGCACGGTTTGCTCGGCCGCAACCAGGGCATCGTACATCGCCGCGGAATCGGGCGCCGCCAGCAGGCGGGCCACGACGTCCGTCTTATGCACCACGAGGCACAACCGGGCTAATGCGTGCAGGTGAATGCGTTCGTCCTGGCAGCAGATCAGGAAGAACAACCAGGTGGGCCGTCCGTCCGGCGCGCCGAAATGGATTTCTTGCACCGTGCGGCCGACAACGATGAATGAGCCCTCGAAGAGATACGGCTGGTAATTCCGGCAATGAAGCAGGGCGAGACCGCCGGGCAGCGCGGTGGGGCAAAGCTCCTCCCGCGCCTCCACGCTGGCCAGCAGATCCGCCGGGTCCAGCACCTGGCCGGTTTTTTCTGCGAGAGCCACCAGGTCGTGGATGACGGACTTCTTCGTCTTGGACGCCATGGCGGCGGCGATGAAGCCCGGCCGCAGCAGTTCGGGAATCAGCGTATCCTCGTGGAAGAAGGAGCGCGTGCCGCGGGTCGTTTTCTGGTGGTAATCGGCCAGGCGCTTCGGCGGGAGGCCGAGGATTCGCTGGGAGGCCCAGGCGTCGAGTTCCATGCGCACGAAGACAATCCGCGCGCCCCGGTGCTCGTGCGGAATATCCGTCGTCTTGACCAGTTGCGCCAGCTCGCTGCACGTCAGGTGCAGGTAGTCGGCGGCTTCGGTCAGATCGAAGGTCCGGTACGGCATGGCCGTGCAGGTTAGCCGAACGGGGCCGGCCAGGGCAAAAAAAAACGGAAGGCGGCCGGCGGGCTCGGCCGGGCCCGGAGACGCCGGCTGCCTGATGGCCCGAGACCACCCAGGCACTCGGCAGGATTCTGCACTCCTTCCTGGGCGGCAGTCACCGCGCCGATTGCAGGTATTTGTCGGCGAAATCGAGAAAGGCCTTCCAGTCCGCGGCGGTGATCGTGTGTCCGCCGGTGTGTTCGTGAAAGCCCAGGTCCCCCGTGATCAGGGGCGTGTCGAGTGATAGTTCGCTCGTGCCAAGGTCTTTCCGGCCAAGCAGGCGGTACACGGGTCCGGCGGCGACTTCGGCGAGAAATTCCCCGCGCGGGTCGGACCACAGATCCTCGGTCCCGGCGGTGACAAACACCGGGCGCGGGGCGTGGAGGGCGATCAGCAGGTGCGCGTCCAGCGGCAGGTCGTTCCAATGGCCCGGGTATTTCTGGAAGTTGCCGGCAAACTGATAGCCAAAACCGGCGGCCATGTCATCGATGGTCTCCCCGTAGTCGCGGCGAGAGAGGGCGGAACCCATTTCGCCAGCGCAGCTGGAGAGCACCAGCGCGAACCGCGGGTCCTGCGCGCCGGCCCACAGGACGGTCTTGCCCAGACGCGAATGGCCGATGAGAGCCACGCGCCGGGCGTCGATCGCGGAGTCCGTCGCGAAATAGTCAAGCACGCGGCTGGCGCCCCAGGCCCATGCGCCGATCGTGCCCCATTCGTCGGCCGCGGGTTTGGTTTCACCCGGTGCCAACGCGAGGCCGATGACACCGGACTGAAAAGTGTTGGGGCTGTCCGGCTGGAGCTCGGTGTAGCGGAATGTTGCGTAGCCATAACCGCGGGCGAGGATGTCCGCGATGGGCCCGGCCTCGTTGAAGCGGCGGGCGGGGCCGGCCGGCGGAGCAGGCGGCGGCGGGGCGCCGGGAATGGGTGGGTTGCCGAAGAAGACGAGATGGAGCAGCACCGGCACGGGTGCGGTCGCCTTGGCCGGTAGATAGACGTGCAAATGGACGACGGGGCCGTCGGGCTTGTCGCCAAAGTGGACGGCGACCAGCTTGCGCACGGCGCGGCCCTCCATGGCCGCGGGATCCGTCTCGACGACTTCGTAAGTCATCTTGGGCGCGCTCGCCGGGACCCGGCCGAAAACCTGCGTGGTGTAGAGCCGGAGGATTTCCGGCCGGCGCTCCTTGAACCAAGTATTGGCGTCACGCACGGGCCGGCCGTCCTGCAACACCAGCGGATCGGGCAGCACGTAAGGCGGAACCTTGTCTTCGTCGTAGTTCGTGATGTGTCCGGTCGGAGCCCGGCGGAGCGTGTTGCCGTGGGAGTCCTTTAGTGGAGGGGCTGGGGCGGGCGCCGCCGGCGGCGCGGGTGCCGGTTCGGTGGCGCGGACCAGCGGGCCGGCGAAGGCCAGCAGGCCGAGGACGGAGCTGATGCAGGGGAGAAAGACGGTTCTCTTCATGGCCGGGGGTGGTAGCTGCAGGAATTGATTAGTCATTCCACGGATCACACAGAGGCGAACGGATTCAGTTCCTTGGGGGACGATCACATTTCTGCTGCATGAGTCCGGCACCAGAGTCGGGCGAGACGCAATTCCGCCGGACGGCTAGCGAGCGGCGCGGCCGGTGGACTGGCGGATGATCACCTCGGGTGGAATCGTGCGCAGGATCGGCCGCGAAGGCAGGCCGTTGCGCAGGTGGGACATCAGCACCTGCATGGCCGCTTTGATGGTCGGCTCGATCTGCTGGTCAACCGTGGTAAGCGGCGGGGCCATCATCGTGCAGATATCCTGGTTATTGAAGCCCGTCACCGAAACGTCGCGCGGAATGGCCAGGCCATCCTCCTGAAACGCGCGCATGGCGCCGATGGCAATCTCGTCGTTAAGCGCGACGTAGGCGGTCGGCGGCTGTTTCAGCGCGAGGAACTGGCGCGCGAGCGCATGGCCGAATTCAAAATCCTGGGCCCGCACGCACTGCGCGTCAAACGAGCGGGCGCTGGCCTGCAGGTCGAGTCCCTGGGCGGCGAGTGCCGCGCGAATCCCGTGGATACGCTCGAGGTGGCTGGGGTGGTCGAGGGGAATCCCCAGGAGGCCGAACGAGCGGTGGCCGAGCGCGAGCAGATGGTCCATCATCTTCCGCATGGCCTGGGCGCGGTCTAGCGTCACGGTGTTGGCGTGCGGGATGCCGTGGTGATCGATGACCAGGTGCACCACCCGATGGCGAAGCAGTTCCCGGATGCGCGCCTCCAGTTCCCCCGCGTCAAAGTGGCCAATGAAGACCACCGCTTCCACGCGCATGGACAGGAAGTGGCGGAGGATCGTGCGGCTCTCGCCGGGCGCATAGACCTCGATCAGCGAGGTATAGCCCTGGCCGCGCAACTGCCGCTGGAGCGTGGCGAGTTTGCGCAGGAGCGGGGGAGTCAGCAGATTCTCCATGCAGATGCCGACACTGGAGGTGCCTTTTCCCTTGAGGAGGGTGGCGAAGGCGTTGGGAGTGAAGCCGGTCTCCGCGATGGCCTTTTGCACCCGCTCAATGGTCGACGGCTTTAATCCCGGCTGCCGATTGAGCACCCGTGAAACGGTGGTGCGGGCCAGGCCGACGTGGCGGGCGAGTTCAGCCGTGGAGGTGATCCGGGGCGGGGCATTTTTCGAATCAGGGAAACTCACGACGGGGGGTGCGGCGATAATTGGGCCGCCGGCGCACCGCTGTCAAACCGGGATCAGGTTGGCCGGCCTCAGGAATAACGCTTGACGCGGACACCTGTCCGGAAATCGTGCCATTGGACCCACGGCCCGTTTCTCCGGCGGGATGGGCGTCTGTCTGCGCTTATGGCACCTCCCAATCCTGATCTCGCGACCGCAGGCCCGCCCGGCATAGACGGTGGCAGCCCGGTGCGCGCCCGGACCGACCGTGCCCCGGAGCTGGAGGATGATCCGTGGGCCGAAGTGCCGGCCATCCTCGCGCGCATCCCGGCGTTCTCATTTCCCCCGAGGGACCATGTGGTAACCGATTACGGGGCGGCGGGCGACGGCCGGACCGACGATCAGGCCGCCCTTCGGCGCGCGATCACCGCGTGTGCCGCCGGGGGCGGCGGCCGGGTGGTGGTGCCGCCAGGGGACTACCTGACCGGGCCGCTGCACCTGGAGAGTTTCATCAATCTGCACCTGTGCGCCGGTGCCACGCTGAGGTTTGCCACGGATTCGTGTCGGTATTTGCCGCCGGTGCTCACGCGTTGGGAGGGGGTGGAGTGCATGGGACTTTCGCCGCTGATTTATGCGTGCGACCGGGAGCATGTCGCGGTCACCGGCGCCGGAACCTTGGACGGTCAGGCCGGCCTGGGCCGGTGGTGGCACTGGGCGGGGCCCTGGGAAGGGGCCCGGGCTACTGGCTGGGCGCCGGGGCAACCGCACCAGGCAAGGGCCCGCGAGAACCTGAGCGGGTGGGCGGCAGACGGAATTCCTGTACAACAGCGCATTCTGACCGAGAAGGACCTGCTTCGGCCCATGGGCATCGAGTTCTATCGCTGCCATGACGTGCTGGTCGAGGGCATCACCGTGCGGAACGTCCCGATGTGGGGCATTCATCCGGTATTCTGCCGGGCCGTGATAGTGAGGGGAGTGCAGGTCGCGAGCCACGGGCCGAATAATGACGGCTGCGTGGCCGACTCGTGCCGCGACATTTTGATCGAAGGCTGCCGATTCGACACCGGAGACGACTGTGTCGCCATCAAATCAGGCCGTAACGAGGACGGCCGGCGGATCAACCAGCCGGCGGAGAACGTGGTGATCCGCGGCTGCCGGATGGAGGACGGACACGCCGGCGTGTCCATCGGCAGCGAGGTTTCCGGGTGTGTCCGCCGCGTTTTTGTGGAGCGGTGCGTGATGGACAGTCCGAATCTGGAGCGGGCGTTCCGGATCAAGGCCAATTCGACGCGCGGGGGCGTGGTCGAGCAGGTTTACCTGCGCGACATCAAGGCGTCCCAAGTGGGGGAGGCGGCCGTGCGCATCGATCTGCTCTATGCGCAGGCCGAGGAGCCGGGTCACCACCTGCCGCAAGTGCGGGATCTGGTCATCGAGCGCCTGGAATGTGGGCACAGCGGCCGGGCGATCTGGATTGAAGGTTTGGCGGCCGAGCCGGTGCGCGACATCCGCATCAGCGACAGTGTCTTTGGTCACGTGGGCGCACCGAACATCCTGCGCAACGTCGAAGGCCTGACCCTTCAGCACGTGGTGTTCCCGGCGCCCGCCTGATACATTTGCACAACCGGCAGGTCGGCTGCCGCGAGGTCAAAGGCCGCCACCTCCGCAGGCAGCGCCCAGGCGATGGCCACGTGCTCCGTGGGCTGTGGTTCGGCAGATTCCGGGGCCAGGGAGCACACAAATGGAATCATCTCGATGGTGGTGCGGCCGTAGGCGTGGGTAAAGCGGGGCAGGGCGCGCTGGATGATGAGGTCGCAGAGGAGTTCCTCCCTGATTTCGCGGATGAGCGCGGCTTCAGCCGATTCTCCCGGGTTGACCTTGCCGCCGGGAAACTCCCATTTCAGCGCGAGGTGTTTGTGGGCCGGGCGCTGCGCGAGCAGAACACGGCCGTCGCGCTCGATCAGCGCGCACACGACAGGAAGCGCGGGGTTTTCCATCAGCCAGCATGAAGAGCACGAAACGGGGCGGGCTCAAAGCTCTTCTGTCTGCCCTGGCCCTGGCCGTCCGGCCGGGCCGCGACTTTTCGCGGTCCGGCGTGTTCTAGGGGCATGAAGAGTTTCCTGATCATCCTCCTCAAGGTCGTCGTCGCGATCGCAGTCGGAGTTGCCATCGTCCACCTGTGGCCCGTGACGATCGTGCCGATGTTCGCGGCCCTGCTGCTCCTGGTCGGCCTCGCGGTGGTGTTTCTGATCTTTCTGGTCACGGCCGGAACCGCTGGCGTGGCGGTGCTGACCGGCCTGATGGCGGTGGCGGCTGTGCTGCTGGCGGTCCTTTCGCCGGTCTGGTTCCCCGTGCTGCTGATCTTGGGGATCATCTGGATAGTTAGGCGGTTGTGCGGGATTGGGCGCCGGTCCACGACGGCGTAGCCGGGCTTTGCAGGCTGCCTAACAACCTCAAAAACGTCCGCTTGTAACCACCGGAGCGGTGGCGCCGGCGCGGAGTTGGAGTTGAGAACGCGTTGGGGAACGCGCATGTTGCCCGGCTTCACCCAACCATGAGTACTGTTCCCGTAGTCTTCAACAACACCGTCCTGCGCGACGGGCATCAGTCGCTGGCCGCCACGCGGATGACGACGAGGCAGATCGAAACCGTGGCGCCCGAGCTCGACACCGTCGGTTTCGGTGCCTTGGAAACGTGGGGCGGAGCGACGATCGATTCCGGGCTGCGTTTTCTCTCCGAATTTCCGTTTGACCGGCTCGACGCGGTGAAGCGCCTGGCGCCGAAGACGCCCCAGGTGATGCTGCTGCGCGGCCAGAACATCGTCCAATACACCAATTTTCCCGATGACGTGGTCGAGGCGTTTGTCGCCGCCGCCGCCCGGCACGGCATGGACATCTTTCGCGTGTTCGACGCGCTCAACGACCTGCGCAACATCGAAACGGCGGTGCGGGCGGTCAAGAAAGCCGGCAGGCATGCGCAGGGCGTGGTTTGCTACACCACCAGCCCGGTGCATACACCGGAGATGCTGATCGAATTCGGCACGAAGATCGAGGCGTTGGGTTGCGATTCCATCTGCATCAAGGACATGGCCGGCCTGCTGCCGCCGCACATCGCCTTCCAGATCGTGCGCGGCCTGAAGACGCGGGTGAAGATTCCCGTGGTTGTTCATACTCACGAAACGGCGGGCTTCGGGGCCGCGGCTTATTATGCCGCAGTTGAGGCGGGTGGCGACGCCGTGGACACCTCAATCTCGCCCTTTGCCAACGGCACCGGTCAGCCCGACACCTGGCGCATGTTGCAGGCGCTCTCGGGCCACCCGCGCCGGCCGAGCTACGACCTGGCCAAGCTCAGCCGGTTGCGCGACAAACTGACGCGCATCTACGCCGAGCTGGCCGCATTCACCAGCCCGAGGAACGAGGTGGTGGACAACGATGTGCTCATCTACCAAGTGCCCGGCGGCATGCTCAGCAACTTCCGCAACCAGCTCAAGGAGCAGAAAATGGCCGACCGCTTCGTCGAGGTCATGCGCGAGATGCCCTACGTGCGCGAATGCCTCGGCTGGATTCCACTCGTCACACCCACCTCGCAGATCGTGGGCGTGCAGGCCATGCTCAACGTGAAGTTTGGCCGCTGGAAGAATTTCTCGCCCGAGGCAATGAAGATTGCGCTCGGCTACTACGGAAAGACGCCCGGCCCGATCGATCCTGATGTGCTGGCCCTCGCCGAGAAACTCAGCGGCAAGCCGCGCTTCACCGGCCGGCCGGCCGACATGCTCGAACCGCGCATGCCCAAGATCCGTGCCGAGCTCGCCCAGAAGGGCCTGCCCGCCGACGACGAGCATTGCGTCATCTACGCAATGTTTCCGCAGGAGCTGGAAAAGCTCTACAGGGCGCGCGACAGCAAAACGGCGGCGCCGGTGGCAGTCCCGGTGGCGGCGGCAGCGCCGCCGCCCGAGGTCAAGGCTCCCGCGCCGGCTCCGATATTGATTCCCGGCACGAACAAGAAGATCAGTCATCTCGCGTTGACGGTCGACGGCCGGCGTCACGATGTCTCGGTCGAAGAGCTGGTCTGAGCCGATCGCGCTGAGGTTTATCTTCAAATCGCCTGTCATCGCGAGGCGCTCAGCGCGCCGTGGCGATCCAGCCCCTCGACTTGCTCGGGGCCTTGAGCTTGTCGAAACGGCTGGATTGCTTTGTCGTCCCGCAGAACGCTCTGCTGGCCAGCAGAGTCGCAATGACAGTTCGGAGGCTCGGCTAGACGCGCCGTGGCGAGTCCAGAAAAGGGCAGGGCGGCCGCGCGCATCATCCTCGAAGGCCTGCGCAACCGGATGATGGATCTGGAAGAAGCGGGCCGGCCCGGATCGACGTCCCCGTTCTCCGTGCCAACGGGAAGGATCTGACTGAGTTTTGCCTCGTGGGAGGAAGGTGGAAGCTGGGACCGTGTCTAGCTAAACTATCGTGGCGACGGCCGCGCGGTAGATCGCTCGGCGCGAATGCAAAGTTCGGCCATCCATTTGACGAGGCGATTCAAGATCGGTCCAGACTCTCACGAGTTCGGCAACGATGTTAACCACAGAGAAACAGAGGCAGGGAGGAAATCGATCTGAGCGATGCACTGCGCGGCGTCGGGTTGAATCGAGATAGACCCCGAGATTCGCTCCTCCGACGGCTTCGTCTCCGGGCGCACTCTGCCTCTGTGGTTTAATCCCCCGCTGCCGGCTTTGGCTGTGGCTCCCCGCACTAGGTTTTTTCGAGCGCTTCGAGCTCGGCCGCCGCGGTCTCCCATTCGGCGGTGGCCGCATGCAGCCGGTCCACGACGCCGCTGAGCTCGCGGTTGAGCGCGGCGGGCTTGCCCGGCTCGGCGTAGGTTTCAGGAGCCTCGAGTTCGGCGGTGAGCTCCGCCTGACGCGCCTCGAGCTCGCCGACCTCCTTTTCGAGCGCCGCCACCCGGCCGCGCAGTTGCTTCAATCCGGTGGACTTGGCAGCGCGCGCCTGCGCCTCGGCGCGACGCTGCTCGCGGGTTTTCGGTCCGGCGCGGGCGGCGGCCGATTCGCTCTCTGGCGCGGGCGCGAGCCGGGGCCGGCGGTTGGCCAGCGCGGGACGCTCTCCCGCACTCACCAGGGCGGCGCGCGCGTCGGTGGCGCGCGATTTGTCGAGGTAATAGTCGTAATCGCCGTGATAGGGCGTGAGCCGGCCGGAGTCGATGTGGAGGACACGGTTCGCGAGGGCGCGGATGAAATAAACGTCGTGNNTCGTGGCTGATGAAAATGAGCGTGCCCTCGTAGGCCTGCAGGGCGGCGATGAGCGCGTCGGTGCTGGGAATGTCGAGGTGCGTGCTCGGCTCGTCCATCAGCAGCAGGTTGGGCGGCGCGAGCAGGAGCTTGGCGAGGGCCAGCCGCGATTTCTCTCCGCCGCTGAGGATGGCGATCTCCTTGTGGACATCGTCCTTGCGAAAGAGGAACGCGCCGAGGAGCGTGCGCGCGGTCTGCTCCGTCAGGTGATGGTTGAGGGCGCGCATCTCCATCGCCTCCGTCAGGACGGTATGCGCGGGATTGAGCACATCGAGCCGGTTCTGGGAAAAATAGCCCGCGCGGACGTTGTGGCCGAGCTCGTGTGTTCCCGCCTGGATCGGCAGGACGCCGGCGAGGATCTTGAGCAGGGTGGACTTGCCCGCGCCGTTGGGACCGACGAGCACGATGCGCTGGCCGCGCTCCGCCGTGAAATGCAGGTCGCGGTAGACGACATGATCGCCATAGGCCTGCGCGACGTCCGTCAGCGTCACCACCCGCAAGCCGCTGCGGGGCGGCTGGGGAAAGCGGAAATGGAGGCGGGCGATCTCGGCCTCGGGGGCATCGATCGCCTCCGCGAGGATGTGCGCGATCTGCTTTTCCTTCGACTTGGCGCGGGAGGCCAGCGAGGCCTTGGCGCCGAAGCGGTCGATGAAGCGCTGGAGGTGGGCGACCTCGCGTTGCTGGTTCTTGAAGGCGGCGAGCTGCTGCGTTTCGTGGGCTTCGCGCTGCCGGAGGAAGTCGTCATAGTTACCGTTCCAGCGCCACAGGCATTCTCGGCGCAGTTCGAGCACTCCTGTGCACAGGGCGTTGAGAAACGCCCGGTCGTGCGAAATCATAAGCACGGCGCCGGGGTAACGGGAGAGGAAGCCCTGGAACCACAGCAATGCCTCGAGATCGAGGTGGTTCGTCGGCTCGTCGAGCATCAGGAGGTCGGGTGATTGCACGAGCAGCCGCGCAAGATGGGCGCGCATGACCCAGCCGCCGGAGAAGGTGCGGGCGGGGCGGTGGTGGTCGCCCTCGCGAAATCCGAGGCCGGCCAGGATCTGCTTGGCCCGGGGTTCGAGGCTGTAGTCCTCGACGGCGTGCTCCGGCGGCGTGCTGGCCGGCCCGGTGTCGTCCTGGGCGCGGGCTCGCAACCCCACGGCGGCCGGACTCGTGACGAGCTGCAGGACGGTTTCGTCTCCCACCGGCATGTTTTCCTGGGGCAGGAATCCGACGGTGGTGCCGCGCTGCCAGGTCAAGGTGCCTTCGTCGACGGAATCCTCGCTGAGGATGAGGCGGAACAGCGTGGTTTTGCCCGTGCCGTTCGCGCCGACGAGCCCCAAGCGGTCGCCCCGCAGGATCGTGAAGGCCACGTCCGCGAACAGCGTTCGGGTTCCGAAACGCTTGGCGATGCTGGCGAGCGTAAGCATGGAAAGAGACTGGAAAGAAAGCAGAGGGAACGCGTCGTCGTCGAGACTTGCCCGCAGATTTTCTCCTGCGGCTGATTCCGCAACCGCTGGTGGAGGGCGAGCCTCCCGGCGAGCCGCGCGGATCGGAGAGTGGCGGCTCGGCGGGAGCCTCGCCCTCCAGGAAAATCACTGCGTCGGGCTAGTGCGGCAGGAGCGCGGCGACCATGGCCTTCTCTTCCTTCAGCTCTTTCTCGGTGGCAGCGAGCCGGGCGCGGCTGAACTCGTTGAGGGGCACATCCGGAACCACGGACCACTTCCGGCCGTCACTGCGGACCGGGAACGAGCAGATCAGGCCCGGCTCAATGCCGTAGGAGCCGTCGGAACAGACCGCGACGCTGAAGCAGTCGCCAGCGGGGGTGGGCGTGGTGAGCGCGCGCACGGTGTCGATGACGGCGTTGGCGGCCGAGGCGGCCGAACTGGCGCCGCGGGCCTCGATGATGGCGGCGCCGCGCTTCTGAACGGCTGGAATGAAGGTGTCCTTGAACCAGGCTTCGTCCGGGATGACCTGGCGCGCCGGCCGGCCGCCGATCCGCGCGTTGTAGAAATCCGGATACATCGTGGCGCTGTGGTTACCCCAGATGGCGACATGGGTGACCGCGGTGATGTCCACCCCGGCCTTTTTCGCGAGCTGGGTCCGGGCCCGGTTCTGGTCGAGCATGGTCATCGCGAACCAGCGTTCGGCCGGCACGGCCCGGGCGGTGTTCATCGCGATAAGGCAGTTGGTGTTGCACGGGTTGCCGATGACGAGCACGCGGACGTCGGCGGCGCCGTTGCGGGCGATGGCCTGGCCCTGCCCGGTGAAGATCTTCCCGTTGATGCCGAGGAGGTCCTTGCGCTCCATGCCGGCCTTGCGCGGAACCGAGCCGACGAGCAGCGCCCAGTTGACGCCCGTGAAGCCCTCGTCAAGCGAGGCGGTGGCGACGACCCCCTGGAGCAGCGGAAACGCGCAGTCGTCGAGCTCCATGACGACCCCGTTCAGCGCCTTGAGGGCGGGTTCGATCTCAAGCAGATGGAGGATGACCGGTTGATCCGGTCCGAACATCGCGCCGGACGCGATCCGGACCAGGAGCGAGTAGCCGATCTGACCGGCGGCACCGGTAATCGCAACGCGGATGGGAGGTTTCATGGACGGCGGGATTTCTACCGGTGGCGGCAGCTGACTGAATTCGAATCGCGCCGCGTGGTGCGGAATTAGCGCCGGGAATGGCGGGGATTAAATCGAAGAGCGGGATGCCGGGCGGCACGGGAACCGGAGCGCGACGGTCCTAGGGGCGGAACCGCGGACCGAGGGCGGCGTGCATTTCGCGGATGGCAACCTCGGTGGCCGCCCAATCGATGCAGGGATCGGTGATGGAAACGCCATAGTGGAGGCGCGCCCGCGGCTGGGGGAACGGCTGGCTGCCGGCGAAGAGGTTGCTCTCGATCATGGCTCCCATGATCGAGGTGTTGCCAGCGGCGACCTGGTCGAGCACGGCGCGGAGCACCTCTGGCTGGCGCTCGGGCTGCCTGGCGGAATTGCCGTGACTGCAATCCACCATGATGGCCTTGGGCAGCCCGGCTTTCTCCAGCAGGCCCTCGGTCTCCCGGATGTGAGCGGGGCTGTAATTGGGGCCGGCGGTCCCGCCGCGCAGCACGATATGGCAATTGGAATTGCCGCGCGTCACGATGGCGGAAGCGACGCCGTCATGACTGATGCCGAGAAAAGTCTGGGGCTGCGCCGCCGCACGGATGGCGTTGACGGCGGTCTGCAGGCTGCCGTCGGTGCCGTTCTTGAAGCCGAGCGGCATCGACAGGCCGGAGGCCATCTGCCGGTGGGTTTGCGATTCGGTGGTGCGCGCTCCGATCGCGCACCAGCAGACGAGGTCGGCGATGTACTGCGGCGTGATGGGGTCGAGCATCTCCGTCGCGGTGGGCAGGCCGAGATCGAGCACGTCGCGCAGGAAGGTGCGGGCAAGCTGGAGGCCCTCCGCAATGTCCTGTGAGCCGTCCAGGCGGGGATCCATGATCAGGCCTTTCCAGCCGACGGTGGTGCGCGGCTTCTCGAAGTAAACGCGCATGACGATCAGCACGCGGTCGGAAACCTCCCGGGCCAGGGCGGCTAGGCGGCGGCCGTATTCGCGGCCGGCGGCAAGATCATGAATCGAACAGGGGCCGACGATCAGCAGCAGGCGGTGGTCGTCACCAAAGATCAGATTGTGAATCTCCTGCCGGGCACGGGTGATGAACGCAGCCTGCGCCTCGGTCTTGGGCAATACGCGCAGGAGCTCGTTCGGCGTCGGCAGGACCCGGGTCTCAACTACATTGAGGTCGGAAGTTCTTTGCACAGAGGGAGCAAACTGCTGGGGGGCGCTTCCCCGAGCAAGCCTGCGATTCAGATTCGGTTGGGTCCCGCCCGGGAAGAGGCGCGACCTTCAAGGCAAAAAATAAAGCGGGCCGGCTACCCCTAACCGGCCCGCTATTGCTTTCTTAGTTACCCCAAAACTCCCGCTAGGCGGGAGAAGTGGAAAGTTGTGACGGCGATAACAAGCAGCATGAACTTCCTTTCGTCAAATAAAACTTCGATCTGCAGGATGATATGACGCTTATCTTATTGTTTGGTAATTAGATCAGAAATTATTCGGACTGTAAGGATTTGAAAGCCATCCTTCGGAAAACTCAGGTCCGACCCAAACCGTTGCGATTCAGCCAGCTCGGAGCCGGAGATGGAGTCTTGGCAAAACGACCAATCATCCTGCGGACCGATTCCATCGCCGGAGGCTCGTGCTCTAGAAGAATTGTTTTCAGTTTGTGAAACGAGCTCGCCTGTGCCTGTCAACGTCTTCTAACTCTGCAGAACAGTTTCCTTTTTCATGATAGAAATCCTCAGCGAGCGGTTTGCCAACCTGTACGGACATGCGCCCAGCGTCGTGGCCCGGGCCCCGGGGCGCATTGAATTCATCGGGAATCACACCGATTACAACGGGGGCACCGTGCTTGGGGCGGCCATCAATCTCGGCGTATGGGTGGCGGTCGGGCCGGCGCCAGCCGGGGTTCTGAGTTTCGCCACCGATTCCCAGCGCGGCATCGTCGCGGTATCGGCATCGGATCCCCGCAAACAGACCGGCGCGCAGCGGTGGGCGAACTACCCGCTCGGCGTCTGGACGAGTCTCCGGGGGTTCGGGTTGAAGCAACCGGACGGCCTGGAGTATCTGGCTGCTTCCAACCTTCCGGTTGGCGCGGGTCTGAGCAGCAGTGCGGCCATCGAACTGGCCACCGCTCTCGCCTATCTTGCCCTCACCGGCGAGAATCCGTCGCGGGAAACGGTGGTGACGCTCGGCCGCCACGCAGAGAATAATTTCGTGGGCGTGCCTTGTGGAATTCTGGACCAGGGCGTCTCGGGTTTTGGGAGGAAGAATCATCTCGTGTTCATCGACTGTCGCGGGCCGCGGTTTGAAACGGTGCCGATGCCGGCCGGCGCGCATTTTTGGGTGTTTAACACCCAGGCGAAGCATGCGCTCGTCGACGGCCTTTATGCCGCCCGCCATCGCGAATGCCTGGAGGCCGCGAACGGGCTTGGCGTGGCCCTGCTTGCGGACGTGACGCTGGCGAAGCTCGAGCAGGGCCGGGCCCGGTTGACCGAGGTGAACTACCGCCGCGCCAAGCACGTGGTCGAGGAGATCGACCGCGTGGCGCGGGCCTGTGCGGCCCTGGCGGCCGGCGATCTTGCCGGAGTCGGCCGGCTGCTGACCGCATCGCATCGCAGTTCGCAGACGCAGTTTGAGAACAGTACGCCGGAACTTGATTTTCTCGTGGATGCGCTGGCCGCGGCGCCGCACGTCTTCGGCGCGCGCCTCACGGGCGGCGGCTTCGGCGGCGCCGTGATGGCCCTGACGGACGCGGAGTTTTCCTTGGCGCAGGCCGCGCAGGTGGCGGCGGCTTACGGCCACAGGTTTGGCTCCCGGCCGGACGTGCTGCATTGCGAGACCGGCGATGGAGCGGAAGTAGTCAGGCCGTGATCGCAACGGGCGGCGGGTTAGGGCCACGTTTTTTCACGGCACTTCTGTCATCGCCAGCCCGAGGAACGAGGGCGTGGCCGCCGAGGCAGGATGCACTCGTCGCGATCCAGCGAGATGGATTGCTTCGTCGCTGCGGTCCTCGCAATGACGGTGGTTGAACGCGGCGCCATACAACCTGCGAAACGTGGGCCTCGGGGTGATACAATCCACAGGCGTGATTCCGTCCTCGCCATCGGCAGCCGGGTTGCGTAGTCACGCGGGCATTCTGGTAGCGCGCCGTCAGCGACGCTGCCCAATCTATGCTATGTTAATCGCCGCATGAGCCTAACGCCCGACTCTGCCCCGCAAACCCCGGTTGACACGATTGCGATCGCGAACGATCCGGCCCGCTCCGAGGCCGACTGGTACCAGCACGTGTACCAGGGCGACCGGGTGCCGCAACTCACCGTGCGCGCTGTCCTGATGGGCGGCGCCCTCGGCATGCTGATGAGTGCCGCCAATCTTTATACGACGCTCAAGATCGGCTGGTCGTTCGGCGTGGCCATCACTGCCTGCGTCCTCTCGTACGTCATCTGGAACGCCTTTCGCATCCTCTCGTTCGGCCGCCTGTCCCAGATGACCGTGCTGGAGAGCAACTGCATGCAGTCCACGGCCTCGGCGGCGGGTTATTCGACCGGAAGCACCATCGCCACGGCGTTTGGCGCGCTACTCCTCCTCGAGGGTTATCACCAACCGGTGTGGATCGTCGTCAGCTTCACGATCTTCACCGCCGCGCTCGGCGTCTTTCTGGCCGTGCCCATGAAACGGCAGATGATCAACCAGGAGAAACTGCCCTTTCCCTCCGGGATGGCGGCCGCGGTCACCCTGAAGAGCCTGTACAGCGAGGGCGCCGAGGCCGTTCGGAAGGCTTACGTGCTGATCGGAGGACTGGCCGCCGGGCTGATCGTCGGCATCCTTAACACCGGCGAGGGGACGCTCGGCATTCTCGACCGGTTCTTTCTCAAGACGAAACTGCATTTGGCCGACCTGATGCCGGCCGCCGGCTATGCCACCGTCAACGGCCGGCAGCTCATCGGCTTCGGCTTCGAGCCGAGCGTGCTCCTGCTTGGCGCCGGGATGATCGTGGGCTTGCGCGTTAGTCTCTCCATGCTGGCCGGCTCGCTGCTGCTTTATCTCTGGGTGGGACCAGCGCTGATTGCCCTCGATGCCGCCCATCTCGGCGCCGCGGCCTACAAGATCTCCATTCCNNCCGCGCTGGGCGCTCTGGGGTGGCACCGCCACCATGGTGTTTTCCAGCCTGGCCGCCCTCGCGCTGCAGTGGCAGACGATTGCGCGCTCTTTCAATGTTCTCCGGCGCGGCCGCAACCGCCCGGCCCCGTCGGAACTGGATCAACGCATGGCCTCCATCGAAGTGCCGCTTGCCTGGCTGGTAACCGGCCTCGTTCCGATCACGATCGGCCTCCTCACCGTCCAGTATGTCGCCTTTCACATCAGCATCTGGCTGGGATTGGTCGCGGTGAGCCTGGCGTTCGTTCTGAGTGTCGTCGCCTGCCGGGCCACCGGGGAAACTGATACGACGCCGATTGGCGCCATGGGCAAGGTCATGCAGCTGGTCTTTGCTGTCCTCTCCCCTCCGGCCGCCTCGAGCATGCACGTCTCCCTGGAGCACAATCTCATGGCCGCGGCCACCAGTGCCAATTCCGCCTCCACCAGCGCCGACCTCCTCACCAATCTCAAGAGCGGCTATCTGCTTGGCGCCAACCCGCGCCGGCAGTTCATCGCCCAGTTCATTGGCATTTTTTTCGGAACCCTGGCCGTGGTCCCCGCCTGGTACCTGATGGTGCCGACCAAGGAGAAACTCGAGGCCTTCAACCCGCCAGCCACCAACATGTGGCGCGCGGTGGCGGAACTGCTCGCCGGTGGCGGCTTCGACCAGCTCCCGCCCAGTGCCAAGATGGCCATCGTGGTGGGCGCCCTAGTCGGCGTGTGTCTGCCGCTGCTGGGCAAGCTCCTGCCCAAGGCGGCGCCCTACCTGCCCTCGGCAATGGGCCTGGGCCTGTCCTGGGTCATGGTCTACAGCAACTGC
The DNA here is from genome assembly GCA_003153035.1 of Opitutia bacterium. Lineage (GTDB taxonomy): Bacteria > Verrucomicrobiota > Verrucomicrobiia > Opitutales > Opitutaceae > Fen-1467. Next base: position 9,891 of record PMBT01000074.1, on the reverse strand, counting down.
CAGGCTTTCGCCATCGGGGCGGTCATCGTCTGGATCTGGACCAAGCTCCATGCCCGCACGGCCGACGGCTACAGTGTGGCGCTGGCGTCGGGGTTCATCGCCGGCGAGTCGCTCATCAAGGCCCTCATCGCAATGGCGGCCACCGCGGTCGGCCTGTGGGCGGCGCGATAGCGGCGGATTTCCCACGGCCGGCGGCCCCCCTTCCTGTTTTTCTTGGAGCCGGCCGGTTTTTTCCCCAGACTCGGCTGCGGACCATCCGCCTCATGAAGAAAAAGCCCGTCAAGCGCATCGGAATCCTGACCGCTGGCGGTGACAGCCCCGGCTTGAACGCCGCCATCCGCGCCGTGGGCAAGGCCGCCATCGGCGAGTACGGCTGGGAGATCATCGGCTTTCGCGACGGGTTTCGCGGACTGGCCCTGAACCGCTGGATGCGTCTCGACAAGGGCCGGCTCGCCGGAATTCTCACGGTCGGCGGCACGGTCCTGGGGACGAGCCGCGACAAGCCGCACCGCATGGAGATCGGCGGGCGCATGCGCGACATGACCAGCGCCATTGCTGCGAATTATCGCCGGCTCGGTCTCGACGCGCTCGTCTGTATTGGGGGCGGTGGTACGCACAAGAACGCGCTGCGGCTCGTGGAAAAGGGCCTGCACATCATCACACTGCCCAAGACCATTGACAACGACGTGGCGCTGACGGACGCCACGATCGGCTTCGACACCGCGCTCGGCATTGCCACCGAGGCGCTCGACCGTCTGCACAGCACGGCGCACAGCCACCACCGCATTGTCATTGCGGAGATCATGGGGCACCGCGCCGGGTGGCTGGCGCTGGGCGCGGGCATTGCGGGCGGCGCCGACGTGATCCTCATCCCCGAGATTCCCTACGACGTCCCGAAAGTCGTCGCGGCCATTCGCCGCCGGTCCCGGAGCGGCACCAATTTCAGCATCGTGGCGGTGGCCGAGGGTGCCATGTCGAAACCCGATGCCGTCGCCTTTCTCGCGGCGGAGCGGCGCCGCAAGATCGCCACGACGGAACTGGAGCGGGAGCACGTCAAAGCCGAGCTGGCCGCGCTCGAAACGCGGCATCTCGGCAACACCCTGCGCCTGGCGAAGCAGCTCGAGCAACTCACGCACCTTGAGGCGCGCGTGACGATCCTGGGCTATGTGCAGCGCGGCGGCACTCCGTCGGTCGCCGACCGGCTGCTGGCAACGCGGCTGGGCACTGCCTGCGCCGGTCTGATCGCCCAGGGCGTCTTTGGTGTGATGGTCGCCGCGCGCGGCGGCGGCGTTAGAGCCGTGCCGATCGGAGAGGTGGCGGGCATCATCAAGACGGTGCCCGCCAAACACCAGTGGATCGAGGCGGCCCGCCGCGTGGGCACCTCCCTCGGCGACTGAAGCCTTCCCAGTGTGGTCCGAATCCCCCTTCCCATGGAAATCCATCGTCCCCAACTTTTTGGTTTGCTCGCCGGGTTATTCCTGGCTGCCGGGCTCTGCCTGGCCTCGCTGATCCTGGCCAATGCCTGGACGCGGCTCTACGAATCCCAGGTCATTTCAATCACCGGCTCCGCCCGCCGCAACGTCACCTCCGATCTCGTGATCTGGCGGGCGCGTTTTTCCGTCCAGGCCGACACGCTCATGGCGGCGCAACAGCGGCTCAAGGAGGACCGGGCCAAGGTCGAGGCATGGCTGCGACTGCACGCGATTCAGGACTTCCAGCTGCAGCCCGTGCAGATCGCAGATATCAGAAGCCGCGGCAACAAGGATGACGACACGACGACCAAATTGATCGGGTACCGGGTCAGCCAGAACGTAGAGATCGTCTCCGATAAAGTCGACCAGGTGCCGCGGATCGCTAGCGACTCCACGGCACTGCTGGAACAAGGCGTCGCATTTGTCTCGGAGCAAATGGACTTCATTTACACCAAGGCGGGAGAGGCGAAGATCGAACTGATGGCCGAGGCAACCAAGGATGCCCGTGCCCGGGCCGAACAGATCGCGGCGCAAGGTGGCCGGACGATCAAGGGGCTGCGCTCAGCCCGGATGGGAGTGGTGCAGATCAATCCCCGCTATTCCACCGCGACGAGCTGGGAGGGGAACAACGATACTTCCTCCCCGGAGAAAACGATGATAACAACCGTCAACGCGACCTTTGCGCTGCGCTGACTCCGGGATTGTCGAGGACGGTTCTGCGAATGGTCCAGCACAGTGTTGTAGGGCGGGGTTACCTAACCCCGCCGCGCCCGGTGAAACGGCGGGATCAGGCGATCCCGCCCTCCATCCGACTGCGTCGTTACGCCAAAATCAGCGGTGCTGGCCTCACCAACGCAGCAGGACGGTCTTCGGTCCGGTCGCCGGCAGCGTGGCGGAAAGCCGGCCGGTCGCGGCGTCGTGCCGGAACGCTACGGCGTGACCGTCCGCTTCGATGGCGCGGGGCGGGCGCTCCGTCCAGGCGATGAATTCGCCGCCGTCTTTCAGTGTGATGGTGTATGTGCCGTCCGTGTTCCAATCCTTCGTCGCGATCGCGCCGGTGCTATTGAGTTTGTCCGCCAGTCCGAGCACCGCCACTCCGCGATCCACCGGCGCAAAAGACACGATTTCCCAGTCGCTTTCGGCCAGCTTTACCGGCTCGCGATCCGTGCGCCGGCAGCGCCACACGCGGTTGGCTTGCTGGGCGAACGCCGCGAATTCGCCGGCGACCAGGTCCGGCGCGTCGGCTGGCGATACGTCGCCGGCGATGGTGGCGCGCGCCGTTTCGGCGGCGTGAAAGTTGGCGTTGAAAAGGCCGACGACGGCGCAATCGCGGTTGTAGTTGAAGATTTTCAGCAGCACGGGCTCGCGGGTGACGTTGGCGAAAAGGCAGTCGCGCGTCGGGCGCCCGGGCTGGTCCGCCCGCAGCACGGTGCCGTCGGACAGGACGAGCTTGCGCAGCACACCGAAGTTGTGGCCGTCGATCTTGTCCGAGACGTAGACCGGCCCGCCCGAAACCGCCCGGCCGGCGGCGTGAAATCCTCCCATGGCGTGCCCCGACTGGAACATGTCCCAGTCGGGTTGCATGAATTCGCCGAACCACACCCCCATCTGGGCATTGCAGTAAAGGTGCGCGCCGTGGCTCTCGGGCCGCTTGGGCCAGAAATCGATGGAGCTGCGGATGAGAGTCGAGCAGGGCGAGCCGTAATAGGTCTCCATGCCGCTCGCCATGCAGTTGATGAGCCGGCCGGCGAAATGCGCCGCCACCGAGGTTTCCAGCGCCTCGCGGTAGGCGCGGGTGAGCGCCACCCGTCCTCCCTGGCCGGTAGCCAGGCTCTCAATCACCGCCTGGTTGTCGACCTTGACCCCGTCCACGCCCTGCGCCTGCAGTCGGCGGTGGTAGTCGTCCATGAACCGCCCGATCTGTCCCGCCGGCACGAGCCCGGCGAGCGGACCCCAGTACTCAACATTCAGCTTGGGCTCCTGCTGGAGGATGCCGGGTCCGTACGAGCGCACCGCCTCCCTGACGTCGTAGCCGGGCAGCGCCTGGCCGTCCACGCCGCCCCAGTAGCCGTTCAACGCGTGCCAGACGAGGAAGGCGCGGATCTTGAAAGTCTCCTTGGCAAGGCGGACTGTGGCGGACAGGTCGCCGCCGAAGCGGTCGTTGGGCGCGAGCGAAGTAAGCCGCTGCTCGCCGGTGGGCTCGATCTTTGTTGATTGCCAGCCGTCGTCGAGGATCAGGAACCGCGGCTCCACGCCGCCCGCGGCAAACGACTCCAGTCCCGCGCGTACCTTGTCGGCCGAGACTTCCTGATAGAATGCGTCCCAGGTGCACCAGCCAAAGAGACCCGCGAAGTCCGGCAGCGGCTTGTTCCGGCGGAGCCGGGTGGTGCCGAGCCGCGCGGCGACGGACCGCGCGCCGGCTGCGGCGAGTTGATACGGATCGCGGCCCGTCGCAACGAAGAGCGCCACGCCGCCGGTACCAGCCATAAAAGGATCGCCCGTTTCCCCATACAGGGTCAGCCCGGCTTGGCTGCCGCCCAGCGCAAATCGAAAGGCGCCATCAATCAACGGCACCAGCATGACGCAATCGCCGGATTCGGTCTCGGCGAGCAGCCATTGCGTCTCGAGTTGCACTTCGGCGTGGGTCGTGCCGGCCTCGGGCCGCATCCAGAACGGCTCATACCGATGGCAGCTGGTGAACCGCCGCAGCCCATCGATCGCCCCGAGCGGAGATTGGATGTACGAGCCGAACTTTGGAACGGTCAGGCGCAGGAAGACGCCGGCGCCCGAATCATCCGGCACGACCGCGAAAGCGTCCGGCACACCGTGCAGCACCGGGCGGCCACCGAGCTTGAGGACACCGTTTTGAAGCGAGAAATTCATGGCGGAGGCGGCGGAAGCGCCGGGAAGAAAAGCGGCCAGGCCCGCTAGAATGAGGAGCAGGTTCAGGCGCCGGCGCGAGCCGGCGATTGATTGGGGGCAGGAATTCATGGCTAACCCGCATATTTCACAGCGCGGCTGATGCCGCAATCAAACCATTTCACAGGAGACAACGGAGGTCGCGGAGAAAATGCGGGAAGGCCTGTAGGGCGGGATCGCCGAATCCCGCCGCGTCCCAGCCGTCGGTGAGGCGGGCTTCATGCCCGCCATTTGAGAGGTGGGCGCCGGAACAACGGGAGACCAAAAAGGGAAGGCCGAAGACAAGACGGACGGTGCGACCGCGCATCTTGAGTCTTTCTTCTTCCTCTCGAATCGGCGCACGCCCCGTGCGCTACAGCAGTTCCGCAATGCTGGCGAAATAGGCATCAATCCACCGGTGCACGAACAGGAAATACACCAGGCCCCCCGCCGCGAGCATCGGGCCGAATGGCACCTGCACGCCGAAGGCGATCGGCGCAGAGTCGGCGGGGGAATCCGGTTGAGTGGCGAGCGCTTCCGTTCCGGGTGCCTTGGGCGGAGCGTCCGCTGCGGGCGCGGCGGACGGGGCGGCAGTTGGTTCCGGATTCGCGGCCGGCGACGGCTGGCGGGAAAGGCGTTGCCAGAGCAGGACCAGCGCAAACCACAAGGTGCCGATGACAGCGCCGCCGAAGACGGCAAATACCGCACCCTGCCAGCCGGTGAACGCACCGATCGCCCCGACGAACTTCACGTCGCCAAATCCCATCGCCTCCTTCTTCAGCACCGCCTCGGCGAGCAGCGCGATCCACAGTACCACGCCTGAACCGACCAGCAAGCCGGTCAGGCCGTCCACCCCGGAGCGCATGCTCGCGACGATGAACAATTCGTGCTGCCGGCCGTGGAGGGCGGGCAGCGCGCAGGAGAGCACCACGCCGACCACCCCCAGCCAGATCGTAAAAGCGTCGGGTATGACCATGTGATCGAGGTCGATGAAGGTCGCGGCGATCAAGGAGGCGCAGAGCAGCATGCCGCAAACGGCCTTCGCGGGGGGAAAGGACAGCCAGCAGACCGTGAACAAAACCGCCGTGAGCAGCTCGACGAACGAATAGCGGAAACTAAAGCGCCGGCCGCAGCACCGGGCCCGGCCGCGCAGAAGAAACCAGCTCAGGATCGGAATATTGTCGCGCCACTTGATTGGCGCGCCGCACGCGCAGTGCGAACCGGGTGTCACCACGGACTGGTTGGCGGGAATCCGGTAGATGCAGACGTTCAAGAAGCTGCCGACGCAGGCGCCAAAAATGAACGCGACCAGCGGGAAGAACCACGGAAAGGCGACGGCAAACGCGGCGTAGTCGGGCATGGGGGCGGGGCAATTGCGGGCGGGGCCGGCGGGAAAGTCAACTCATGGATTCTAGTCCAGGGCCAGCGCCGCGCGGGCTGCGCGCAGCATGACCGGGGCGGTGCGTTCCGCGGGAACCCCGGTCCAATACTCGAGCGATTTGGCCCCCTGATGCACCAGCATCGCGAGACCGTTAGCTTGCGGCACCCCCAGCGCCGCGGCCTGATGAAGCAGGGGCGTCTGCGGCGGGTTGTAGATCATGTCGTAAACGCCCGCCGGACGCGGCAGACGGGCCAGATCAATTGGCGGCGGATCCTCGGTCCGGAGGCCGGCGGACGTGGCGTTGATGACCAGCGCGCCGGAGGGAAGGCCGGCCGGGGGCGATTGCGGATCAAAGCCGCGCACCGGCAATCCGTCGCCCAGCGGCCGCAGCACGTCGAGCAACGCCTCCAAACGGGCCGGGGTGCGGTTGGCGATCCAAAGCGAGGCGCAGCGGCGCTGCAGGCACTCGACCGCGGCCGCGCGGGCGGCGCCGCCGGCGCCCAGCAAAACGACCGCCGTGCCGGCGAGATCGATGCCCAGCGATTCCCGCACCGCGGTGGCCAGGCCGTAACCGTCGGTGTTGCAGCCCTCCCAGCCGCCGGGAACCCCGGTTCTCCGCAGGGTGTTGACCGCACCGATCGGCCGCGCCGCCGGGGCGACCGACGCCACCTGCTCGAAAGCAATGACCTTGTGGGGCACCGTGAGGTTAAGGCCGCAAAACCCCCGCTGGTGGAACAGCGCAAGCGCGCGGGGCAGCTCCTCCGGAGGGACGTCAAACCGGTGATAGCGCCAGGTGGCGAACTCCGCCTGCGTGCGGGCGATTTCGGCGAGCGCGGCGTTGTGCATGGCCGGGCTGAGCGAATGCCCGATGGGGTGCCCGAGGACGGCCAGCGCGGTGCCGGCGGCGGACCATGTTGCGAGGTCGGCCAGGGTGTAAACCGGATCCGGAGAGTTCACGGTAGGGTGGGCGGCATCCTCCAGCTAGAGAGGCGAGCATCGAGTAGCGAGTAGTGAGTAGCATCCCGGGCGGAAGCGCCGCAACCGAACCATGCAGAGTGGGAATGAACCACAAAGGCACAGAGAGCACAAAGGCCAAAACCAACGGAGGAAGCGGAGGCTCGATTCTCTTTATTCCAACGCGCGCAGCGCGGGGCATCACTCAGATTGGCTCCCTTTGTGCCCTCGGTGTCTCTGTGGTGACTGATCATCCTCGGCAGGCTTCAAGCCCGGTCCGGAATTCTCGCGGCGGGTGAGTATTCGTCTGTGTTGTCGTCCAGCCGGTCAAGGCGAGGCGTGCCGTTCATAAGTGGCCTCAAATTCCTCAACCAGCCCGGCGAACAGCCGCGCATTCGGGAGATCCTGGGCGGCGGCGTAATGTCTGGCGGCGTTGCGGCAGCACCGGGAAAGCACTTCGCGCACCGGGGTGGGGGCGAGGTCGGACATCTTGGGGTCCATGTCGTTCTGCCGCAGGATCGCCAGCATCTCCTCGGGTGTGCGGAAGACGCCCTGATCGAAGGCATCAATGAAGAACGGCGCGTCGTCGAGAAAACAGCCGACCACGAAATGGCCGGGCAGGCCGACGGGTTCCAGCGTGAGCCCGATCCGCTGGGCGACGAGCAGGTAGACCAGGCTGAGCGTGAGGGGCAGGCCCTGGCGCCGGGCCAACACCTGGTCGAGGAAGCTGTTGCGCGGATCGGTGTAATGCTCGAGGTTGCCGCGAAAGCCGGATTCGTGGAACAGCACGCGGTTGAGGACGCGGCATTTCTCGCGAGCGCTGGACGGCTCGACCATCAGCTCGCGAGAGCGCCGTGCGAATTCGTCCAGTGCGGAGCAGCAGGCGGCGATGTCGAGCCGGGGCGAACTAATGCGACTGAGCAGGATCCAGCCGGTCTCGAGCTCATAGTGGAGCGAGCGGATGAAGCCTTTGAACTCGGCGACTGGATCGCTGAATTTCAGTTCCTGAAGGAACCAGGCGGCGTGCCAGGCGAGTGCGCGGTCGCGGCCCCGGGCCGCTTCCTGGAGAAACGGGATCACCGCCGCGCCGAGCCGGGTGAACTCCGCGAGCACCGCGGCGCGGACGGCCGGGGCCGTGTCGTCGAGCAGCGCGAGAAAGGCGTCTTGCAGCCCAGCATTCAACGGGTCCGAAACCACGTTCCTAAACCAAGGCGAATCCTCGGGCGAAGCAATCCGGAAACCAGCGCCCCGCCCGCAGATTTCCGCCGCGGCGGAACCGCAGCCCAAATCTTTTTGAGGAGAGTGCGGAGGCAGCGGAGGGCTTGGCCACAAAAGAGCACATAGATCCCTAAGAAAAACTCTATGAGTTCCTTGCCTGCCAACTATAGGAGCGGCGACGGCTGGTGATCCTTCGTGGCTACCCATCCGAACCGATTTCTCTAGGTAACGGAGGAAACAGAGAAAATGACCACAGGAGAAGAAGCTCCTCTCAGCCGAATGATATAGGAAGCCCGCTTGCCCGTTCGACAAGCTCAGGGTCCCGAGCGGGGTCGAGGGACGGGCGATTCCCCGTCTGCCATCCTCCTCCGCCGGGCCTTCCGCCGTCGCCAAGCCTATGGCGGACAGGACGGAGGACAGGTCGCAAGCACCTGTCGGCCGTAGCTTCATGCGAAGGCCGAAGCGCGCTTCCCACAGATTCAAATTCCCGTCCGGGTTGATTCCGTTTTCTCCGCTCAAGCGCGCGCTCCGTAAAGCGCAGTCCCCACCCGGACAATGGTGCTGCCCTCGGCGATGGCCGCCGCGAGATCGCCTGTCATGCCCATGGAGAGATCACGCAGCGGTACGCCCCCTTGCGCCGCCAGCCGATCCCGCAGTTCGCGCAGCCGGGCGAAGGTGCGCGGAGCCACGGCCGGATCGTCCGTCAGCGGTGCGATGGTCATCAGGCCGTCCACCTGGAGATGGGGTTGGCTGAGCGCGACCTCCAGCAGGCGCGCCGCCTCGGCCGGCGCGACTCCGAATTTGTCGGGGTCCTCGCCGGCATTGACCTGAAGCAGGATGGGAAGGCGGCGGCCCAACTCACCGGCGGCGCGTTCCAGCAGCAGAAGAAGCTTCGGGTTGTCGACGCTTTGCACCCGGTCGAAATGCGCGGCGGCGAGCCGGGCCTTGTTCGACTGCAAATGACCGATGAGCTCCCAGCGGATGACCGCGGCGCACTGGGCCCGTTTGTCCACGCCCTCCTGCACCCGGTTCTCGCCGACGGCGGCAAGGCCAAAGCGGGCGGCATATTCCACGGCGGCGGGAGGCTGGGTCTTGGTCACGGCCAGCAGCTGCACTTCGGCCGGGTTCCGCCCCGCCTGACGACAGGCTCCAGCGATCCGGTCTTGCACCGCGGACGCCCGCTCCCTAAAAGTTTCATAATTGCTAAACATTAAGGAGCCTACTTAAAAGATTGCGCGCCAATTAGTGCGCTTGATAATAAGCGCAGGAAAAATAGCTAACCATGCAAGTGGAGAATTTCAAAATTTTCGCCGACCTGGTCGAGACCAAGAGCTTCTCGAAATCGGCCAAGTTGAACGGCATCACACAGTCCGCCGTCAGTCAACAGGCGCGTGCGATGGAGCGGCATTTCAAGGCGCTGCTGATCGATCGCAGCCAGAAGCAGTTCCAGCTCACGCGCGAGGGCCTGCGGGTGTACGAGGCGGCGAAGGAAGTCCTGCACCAGTACGAGAAACTCCTGAGCGAGTTGCAGGAGATGAAGAAGGTCATCAGCGGCACGATCCGCATCTCGACGATCTACTCCATCGGCCTCCATGAGCTGCCGCCCTTCATCAAGAAGTTCCTGCACGAATATCCTTCGGTGAACGTGCGCGTGGAATACCGGCGCTCGAACCTCGTTTACGAGGACATTCTGCACAACTCGGTCGACTTCGGCCTGGTCGCGTTTCCGGTCAAGATGCGCCAAGTCGAGATGATTCCCTTCCGCAGCGACGTCCTCGTGCTCATCACGCATCCGAGCCATCCGCTGGCCAAGACCGACGAGGTGCAGCTCGGAGCGCTGGCGGGCCACAAGTTCATCGGCTTTGATCCCGACATCCCGACGCGCAAGGCCGTGGACCAGATTTTCCGGGAGAACCGGATCGAGATCGAGCCGGTGATGGAATTCGACAACATCGAGACGGTGAAGCG
>PMBT01000069.1 GCA_003153035.1 Opitutia bacterium | reverse complement strand
GGTTCGATTCCCCGTGGGGGCGCCAGTTCTCATAGGCAAGGCCGGAAACTGCACACAGAACGCACACAGTCGGGCACCTGTGTGCGGCCTAAAGGGGAGGGGATAGCCCGCATTTGCCCCAGGCTTAAACCGCCCGCCGCTCTCCTATCGGGCCGGGCCCCTCAGTGCCTTACCACGGCCAAAGAGCAAGGCGCCAAGGACACTAGCACGCCTCGACCTCAAAGATAGCCCATGAGGTGAAGCAGGAGCCACCCGAGAATCACTCCGATTGCAATAGCCGCGAGAACGCCAGTTGCAGATTGGCTCTTTTTAAGGCGCCGTCCGCAGTGTGGGCACGTCTCTGCGTTGCTTGAGACTTCCTTGTGGCAATCGGGGCAGGCAGTGAGGCTGGGAGGCATAAGTCCTCATTTATCGACCATCGCCTCGCGGGTCCAGGGAATTGCCGTGGCCGGTCCGTCATCCCATCATCGCCGCCCGCCCCTTTCTCAGCAACCGCTCAAAGATCACCCGCGCCACCGTTGCGGCCCCAACTCCAACCCCTCCCCGCAAACGGCTGCCCGTATCGCATCTTCGCTACCAGGGTGCGCGCAAAGCCAAAAACCGCCCGGCCCGATAGCCTGAAGTTGCCAATTGCCGGAAGCGGGAACCTGGGCGATTGCCAGGCGATAGGTGACGCTCTTGAAAGCGACCTCCAGCGGCAGGGCGGCGAGCAGGCGGAGGCGGATTGCGCGGACCGGAAGCATATGCCATCCACCCCAACGTCGCGAGGGATTGAAGACAATCAGCAACCGAGCCTCCTAGCGTCGTAGGCGCCCGCATTTCGGTGCCAGAAAAAAGCCGTCGTCTCTAGGAAAATGGATGGCGGGTCGCTTGTCTGCTATTCAGAGTTTGCCCGCTTCCTCTTCCTTGTCCACTTCCTGCTCCAATGTCCGAAGGCTCACGCTCCGGTATTCCACATAAAGCGTAATGTTAAAGTTGTCTGCCGTCACAATTGCCATGACGGAAGTTCGTTCAGTCTCCCAGCGCGCAAATTTTTGGAGATCACCGACGGCCAAAGCCATTCCCCATTCGGAGGGATTGTTGCGGTATATGTCATTCTTCCAGACGGTCTGCTCTTCTTTCGGCTCGCCATATTTCTCCTTCAATGCGGATAGGAGTGTCTGATAATCGGCAAGAAAGTCGGAACGGCAAGTGTGAGTCTCGGTCACCACGTACTTCGTTCGGACTAGTTTCGTCTTCACAAAAAGGTAGGCGACATCGCAGGCGAGGCCATGCACAGTATCCGAATAGACGAGAAAACTTCGGGCACCTTCTTGGCGGTCACTCTTGGGTTTCGATTTTTCGCTGGCCCGCACCTCATCCGGGGACATTCCCCAATGGGTTGCGCGAAAATCCGTCGGTTGGTCGTTCGGGGCAGCAAACGACAGGAGCGGAAGCAAACAAATACACCCGAGAAATCCTAAAAACAGCCTCATTGCAGTTCTCCGTGGATAATCCTAACGGGTACGGTGCCTTGAGTGCAAACCGGATGTACGCCACCTGTTCGTATGAATCAACCCAATTACGCCCACCGCTTGAGGTAGCACCGTCGCCGCTTGTGCTGGCGGGCCTCGTAGTACTTCCAATGGTTCTGCACCGCCACGTTCACCTCCAGCTCGACATTGCTTTCCGCCGAAACGATGCCGCGCGCGATCGCTGACCGGGTGATGGCGGTCATCACCAGGGCGTCGGCCCCCTTGTTCTGAAGGTCCGGGCGGACGGCTCCGAGGTACAGGTCGAGGGTCTTGGGCTTGCGCATGGCTGCCAGCAGGTGGAGGAAGCCGAAGGGAAACAGCCGCCCCCGGCACTTCTGCAAGGCCCGGGATAACGAGGGCATGGCGACGACAAAACCCGCCACCCTGCCATTCGCGTCGAGTAGAATCTTGGTGAAGTCCGGCTGGATGAACGAAAAGTACTGCTTCACATACGTGTCGATCTGTTCGGTGGAGAGCGGCACAAAGGCGTAGAGGCGGGCGTAGGCCTGGTTCAGCACCGCGAACAGCTCGCGGGCATAGGGGCGGATCTCCCGGGCGTTCTTTGCCGGCAACACATGAACCCCCAGCCTCCGCATGACGATCTGTTCCACCCGCTCCGCCTTCTCCGGAACCTGGGCCGGCACTCTGACCTCGAACTCCAGCCAGTCCGCGTCCTTCCCGTAGCCCAATGCCTCCAGGTGCCCTGGGTAGTACGGATGGTTATAGATCGTGGCCATCGTGCCTAGCTCGCCAAAGCCCTCAACCAGCATGCCTTCGCGATCCATGTCGGTGAACCCGAGCGGCCCGTGGATGCCCGTCATGCCCTTCTCCCCGGCCCACTGCTCGACGGCTCCAAACAGCGCGCCGACAACTTCGCGGTCATCGATGAAGTCGATCCAACCGAAACGGGCGTAGCGATGGCCCCATTTCTCGATGTACCGTTGGTTGATAAGGCCGGCGATGCGCCCAACGACTCTCCCGTTCTTGTAGGCGAGCCAGTACCGGGCGTCGCAATACTCAAAGGCCGGATTCTTCTCGCGTCGCAGCGTGTGCAGTTCGTCCATGATCAGTGGCGGCACCCAGCAGGGATGATCCCGGTACAGCGAGAACGGAAACCGGATGAACTGCTTCAAATCACTGGGCGTCGCGACCTCCTTGAGCAATACACCGCTGGCCGGCGGCGGGCGCGACGGAGTCGGGGAGGAGGGCGCAGTCTCTGGTGTCCCGGCGCCGCCGGGTGACGAATCGCCGCCCGCTTGTTCCCGGTCGTTCATGATCCGTTGCTCCGAATCGCCCGCGCGACCGCGCGCGTCTCCCTTCGCACCGCGAGGTTCAGTGCAAACACTGCCGCTGCCGTGAAGAGGTTTCGGTTCAGGGATCGCCGGATGATCTCCGGGAAGGACGAAAGCCGCTCCCGGAGCTCGACAAAGGCGAGCTCGGCCTCCCGCGGCGACATCCGCTTCGGCCGGAAGAGGCAGCGATGCGTCGGCGCGCCATAAATGACGTTCTGGCGCAGGTAGGAGTCCTCGCCGCTCGCCAGCAGGCGGCCCTCTCGTTTGATCTGGTCGTAAAAGCGCGTGCCGGGAACCGGACAAAGGAGATTGAAGAACGGCACTGCGATGTTCAGGTCGTGCACGAAGGCGCAAAGCTCGTCGACGGTGGACGGGGCGTCGCCGTCGAAGCCGAAGATAAAGAAACCCGCCACGATCATGCCGGCCTCCTGAATTCTCCTGATCTGCTCGCGATAGCGTTCGACCAAGAATGGCTTTTGCATCCGGTCGAGGCTCCCTTGGGCAATCGTCTCGATCCCGATCAAGAGCGCGCGGCACCCGGCCCGCTTCAGGAGCCGGAGGGTTTCGGGATCGTTTCCCACGTTGATGGTGCACTCGGTGCTGAAGGTGAGGCCGAGATTCTCCGCGATGATCCGCTCCGCCAGCCGGATGACATGCTCGCGGTCGACATAGAAATTCGAGTCCACAAACACGAAGTGCCGCGTGATGCCCCGCAGCGTGCGCAAATCGGCCATCACCGCGTCGAGCGACCGGGGATAGTATTGCCCCTTGAACTTCGCCGCCGTGCAGCAGAAGGCGCACCGGTGGACGCACCCGGCGCTCGCGATGGCCGGCAGGAACGCGATGCGGCGGGTGATTCCTTTTCGCTGCAGGACCGCGTAGTCGAACGGGTAGTCCAGATCGACATCGCAATGGTACTCCGGGGCGAGTTCGCCCCGCTCCACGTCGGCGAGGATGCCGGCGACCGCGGTCTTCCCGGGATTCCCGCAAACAATGGCGTCCGCCACGGAGGTGATCTGATCCGTCCAGATCTCGGACGCGCAGCCCCCGAAAATCACGATCTTGCCGCGTTTCCGGAAGGCTTCAGCCAGTTCCCGCCCCCGGAAGAGATCATAGCCCAGACAGGACATCCCGACGACGGGCGCCTCGGTGTCGAGATTAACGTCTTCAAAGTACTCGAGGCAGTAATCCTTCTCCCAGGTGGGCGGAATGGCGGCGCTCAACGCCGGGATGGCCAGGGAATGGGTGAAGAGACTGGGCGTCTTCTTCAGGAGGCGGCCCTGGAGGTCGCGGTAGGTGGGCTGCACCAGGTAGATTCTTCGCTTCATCGCATGGCCTCCTTTTCAACAGCAAGAGCGGGCGGCGCGGGCGGGCTGCGGCTCAAGGAGGTCGCCGGCGGCGACGCCTGGACGGGGCCGACGTTGCGAGCCCAGGGGAGGCGGCTGGCGGGCTTCGCCGCGTGCGCCGCGATCATGCATTTCGACTCCCGCCGGAACTCCGCATTCATCAGCAGGAGCGAGGCCGCGAGGCGCGGGTCGGGCACCAGCGAACGCCGGACCGTCTCGCGCAGGGATCCGAGGCGCCGCCTCAGCTGGATGAACCCCGCTTCGACTTGGTCGGCGGTCAACAACGCGGGCCGGTAGAAACAGTGGCTGCACGAGATGCCGTAGGAGAGGGCGGTTCGCAAAAAATCGTCCTCACTGCGCAACAGCAGCCGGCCCTCCTGCTTCAGGCGTTCGAAGACCGCCGTGCCGGGAGCCGGCAGAAGGATGTTGATGATCGGCGCGTTCACCCGGGTCCGGTGGATGAAATCGAACAGCTCGTCGAACGTCTCGGCGGTGTCGCCGTCGAGCCCCACCATGAAGTAGCCCGCCACGGCGATTCCATGCCGGCGGAGGTTGGCCATCGCCCGGTCGTGGGTCTGGGCCCTCCCGGGCTTGTGCACGGAGTCCAGGCTGCGCTGGTTGGGAGTCTCGAATCCAATGAACAGGATGCGGCAGCCCGCCCTGCGCAGGCTCCGGAGGACCTCCTCGTCTTCTCCGATGTCGATGGTCGCCTCGGCTCCCCAGACGAGATCGAGGCGCTCGCGCGCGACCGCCTCACAGAACGCCAGCACGTACCCGCGATTGTTGTAGAAGTTCGAGTCGACGAGGCCGAACCGCCGCGTGTGGCGCCGCAGCGCCCGCAGGTCGCCGAGAACGTAGGTCAGTTTCCGCAGGCGGTACCGGCCGTCGTACCGGGCCGCCGTGCAACAGAAATCGCAGCGGTTGCGGCACCCGACGCTGGTGAGGATCGGCATGTAGGTGATGCGGCGCCCGACCAGCGCGGAGTAGTCAAATGGGTAGTCCACATTGACTCCCGCGTCGTATTCGGGGGCCAATGAGCCGGCTTCCACATCGCCGAGGATGCGAGCCATCTGAGGTGGGCCGGGATTGCCGGAGACGATCGAGTCGGCCACGTCATGCAGCCGTTGCCGGTTGAAGTGCGCCTGGTATCCTCCGAAGATCACCACCTTTCCCCGGCGGCGGAATTCGCTGGCGATCTCGCACCCGTGGAAGATGTCGTAGCCCATCGAGGAGATGCCGACGACGGAGGCGTCGGTCTCATAATTCACGTCCTCGAAAAACTCCAGGCAGACATCGCGCGCCCAGTCCGCGGGAATGGAGGCCGCGAGAGCCGGAATCGCGCAGGAGTGGACAAATACGCTTTTGCCCTGGAGGAGCCGGCCGTCGCTGGCCCGGTAGGTCGGTTGGATCAGGTAGATCTTGCGGTTCACACACGATGCTTCGGCTGTGACGCCACGTACCATGGCTGGTTGCCCGGTTCAACCAGCAATTCCAGGGCAGGACTCGGCGACGGTGCCGCGGACGATTTTTGAACGGTGGTGAGGGAGGAAAGGGCGGGGCGCACATTCCATTCACAAATGCGATGATTGCATGATTTTCATCGATTAACACCCGCGATGCACCAGGTGGTAGACTTCGGCCTGTGGATCAAGAACAGCCATCAGGCGAGGTTGGGCACGGCCGAAGTGCAAGATTCGTAGCGCGCAAAACGCGATCCGTTCGTAGGCGACTTCGGCTCCGGGCACTGCGTCGTCTGACGGAATAAGTGAGGAAAAGAAAATGAAATACTCGAAGTTGGTGATGATGGGATTATTGGCCATCGGACTCTGCCCGCCCGCCGGCCGCGCGGCTGTAGACACAGCCCAGACATCGGACCACCAAGGCACCTACGCCTTGGTAACGGTCAACCTGGACAAGCTTCCATGCACTCCCCCTCACAAGGGCGGCGCGCCGCAGGTTCTGTCGGGCGCCATCACGCTCAATGCCGACGGGGCGTTCACCAGTGCCATGAGCTACAACCTGCCCAAGGGGCCATTTAGCAAACAGTTCAGTGGCACCTACACCCGGGATGGCTCCCGCTTCAGTCTGCAGTGGAAGGGCGCCGGCACAACGACCGCGACTCTCGAGGGCAAGACGTTTACGATGGACAACGAAGGGATCCTCTTTGCCTATCAAAAGTAGTCGCTGCGCTTGATGGTCGTTGCCAGTCGGGTTGCGGGGACAAACCTGTGCCGGACCAAGGGTCGCCCTTTGGTCCGACGGGCGGCTAGCGCGATTGCAGGCAGCGCGGGCGCGGGATCGATTTGGCGATTGCCGCGGGACCAAAGACTTCGATTACATGGGAGACCACACCGCGATCGGCACGCGGAGGCCGCAATGGAAACGAAGGAGAGAACCAGATGAAATCCCCTGCTTGGAGAATGTTGGTTTTCGTGAGTCTGATCCTTGGTGCAGCCTTGGGCGATTTGCGCGCCGACTCCGGAACCACTTTCGGCGGCCGATGGACCGGGCACTGGACGAACAGCGTAGGCGAAACGGGCGACGATACGCTGGAGCTCGTGGAGGACACCGCTCGGAATCTCCACGGCACGTGGAGCGGCAATGTCGAGGTGACTGGCAGGCAGACCGACGCCGCGACCCTTGCCCTCCATGCCCGCACCCCGACGCGCGATTATCAGATCACCGGGACCTTCCGCGGGGATGTCCTGACCATCAAGTACGTCGCCACGCGGCTGGATCGGCCGGGCTCCTACGCCGGCGAATCGACCTTCACCCGGGTGAAGAACGCCACGGCGACCGTCCCAAGTCCGGTGAAGTCATCCGCTACTGGCGTGGATAAACCGGCTGTGACCGGCGCGGCAGTGGTGAAGTCCGCGCCAACCAAGAAGCAGGAGAAATCTCCGCTTCCTCTTGGCGAGGTGCTCGCAACGCCCAGCTGGGCGCTGGAACCCAAGGTCTCGACTGACTTTGCCAAAATGACCAAGGCGAATCCCGCTGGAATTGCGGCCACGCTCGCAGGCGGAACGGAGGTTCTCTCCGGCGCGCGTCCCGGCTCGGGCAAGAAGCTGGCGCCCTTGTACGATTACACACCACCAGCAGCTTCGATCCCCGGCGCAGCCCAGGCGGAAGCGCTTGGCAAAGCGAGTGCGCTGCACGGCGCGCAGGAAACGGCCCTGGCTGGCCTGCAGCAGGCCTGGCAGGAAGCGGTGATCGCCGTCGAGTATGGCGACGAGGCCGCTGCGCAAGAGGCGCTGGAAATCGTGCGGACGGACTACGATACCGCCATGGCCGCGCAGAATGGCCTCGATCGTCTTGTGAGCGCGGAGAACGCCGCGCCGGCTCTGCCTGATGCCGCCCAGGAAAAGGCCAAGGCCAACGAAGCCTACCGGCGGTTGCTGGCCCGCACAAAAGCCGCGGTGGCGGCGGATGAGGCGGTCTCGGCGGCCAGCCGCCCCGGCTACAAGCTTGCCTCCCTCGAAATGCCGCCCGCGGAAACGACGATCGGTGAAGGTCAGAGCTTCTCTGGACGCGGCACGGAGGCAGGTTACACGTGCAGTTGGACCGATCCAGCCAACGGGCCCGTTTCTTATCGGGTACAGTGGAGCCTTCCGAGCGCCATTTTGCCGGGGGTGCCCGCCAAATGTCGCATCTCGCTGTCAACCTCAGGCGGCGCGGGCGAATATGCAGATATTGAACTGGGGTACCGCGGTCTGCTGGCTGGGGTCCGGACCGGGAATCCAAACGGACCGCGCGGACCGATGCCGAGCGTGCTCACTGATGAATTTGACCTCGTGCTTCCCGATATTGGCCAGGCCGTCAAGGACCACCGGGATCGGACGCTTAAAATCCGCCTGCGGAACCAGGCTGAACTTGAAGACATCGTGGTTTCGACCAACGGCGGCAGTGGAGCCAGCCCGAAAACCCCCCATGAACTTCCACTGGAAGATGTCCCCCTGAGTTTGCTCGCAGATCACCTCGACCAGAATGTTGTAAAGATTGCCATCGTCGAATACTCGAGGAACCTCGCGATCTACACCTATCGGTGGATGAACGACTGCGGGCCCGAAGGAGCCGGCTCCACCGTGGTGGCTAATGAGCCGCCGCTGCCGGACCTGCCTCCCGACAAGATCGAGGAGGGCCGGCTCCACCAGGCGAATATCGGCGCCATCCGCGGTCACCTGGCCGAGGACGAGGCGGAACTCGCGAAGGCCAAGGACGACAAGACCCGCGCCGCCCTCGAATGGCGCATCCTTACGGAAAAAAGCGACCTCATGGCCGAGCAGGATCTGCTCGCCTCACTGGAAAAGGGCACAATCGTGCACAGCCGCTCTCCGTTCGACGACTATGCGCACGACCGCTTCGTCGACTCGATCCGCGACTCGCAGCGCGACATGGTCGCCTTCCAGCGGGAGCACGCCGCCATTCCGCGCCTCCTGGCCTTGGTACCGGCTGACCAGCGGACCGCGATGCGGGCCTTCGTGGACCGCCAGCTTACGCCTGCGGTGCTGGCAAAGATGGACCATGCCAAGCTGCGCGAGATCGCCAATGCCCTCTCCAACCAAGTGCAGGGCTATTGGCAGGGAGAGTCGGCGCGGAACACGGAAAAGGCCGAGCAATATAACGACTACCTGACCCGCGCCGAGCGGGTGAAAATGATCGCCGACACGACGATCATGGTCGGCAGCATGGGCTCCGGCTCGCTCTACCGCTTGGCGGCCGGCTACGCCGCGGCTTCCGGCATGGCGACCGGCGGTCCGGTCGAAGCCGTGAACCAGGCGTCACAGTATTACTCGGCGCCCTTGCACGCGGCGATGGAGGCGATGAAGGCCTATCCCAAGGATGGCCTTTGGGGAGCCACCAAGGCCGGCGCGATCGGATTCGTCATGTCGAAAATGGTCCAGCTCGGCGCGTCGGAGGGACAGGCGGAACAGCTGACTGTGCGCGAGGCAACGCAACTGGCCGACTTTCAAAAGGCCCAGACGCGCGGCCAAGCGTTGGTGCGCGATTTCGAGAAGGCGCGCGGCGAACTCGTCGCGGCGCGGGATGCCGGCCGGCCAATCGCCGAGGTCCGGGCCTTGGAGCAACAGGTGGCGAACCGCGCGGCCACGGTGCAAACCGATCTTCACGCCAAGGCGTTCCTGAAATACAAAGCCGACCAACCGCTGAAGACCGCGTTTACGGAGCAGATCGACACACTGCATAATAGCGTGCAGACGCGGTTCGATAAGATCATGGCCGACGCCAAGTGGGACCCGCAGCAATTGCGGCCCATCCGCAATTCCTCGAGCGTTGGCAGTGTGAACATGGACTTCGACATCATGCTCGTGGAGAAGCCCGGCATGACGTTCATCAAGAATGGCGAGGAATTTTCCATGCGCGAGTGGCAGGCGGAGGCGCAAAAGGCATGGGAACAGGCCTTTCATGACACGACCGGACTGGACGCCGGGCATGCGATGGAGGAACTCACGTATAGCGGACACCCTGAAGCCTACAAGGACCTCGCCTGGGTCGGCCGCGATCCCACCCGGACCTCGTCAATCTGGGCCACGCAGGCTGGCGATGTCACGCGCTATAAGGCGCAGAATATCCTGACCACGGACAAGGTGGGCGCACTCGATTACTACACGCGTCTGATGGAAGCGGCGCGCGGCACGGCCAAGGACATCGATACCAAACTGCTCAACCGCCTGAAGCTCTTCAAGAATCGGATTCCCGGGCCGGAGGGAGGGGCGCGTCAGCAGGAACTCCTGGATCGCTGGACCGAGATGCAGGGACTGCTCAAGGATATTGGCGAAGGTCGCATCGATCCCGTCCACGGCAACCGAATGGTGCGCAACCTAAGCGGCGGGTATGACATCCCTGACGTCATCGAGCACGCTTCGAGCCTGATCGGCGAATTCGGCAAGCTGGCGGCCAAGCCGGTGCGTTAATGGCGGAACAGGCCGTATCCCGGACCGAACCCCTCCGATGACCAACCACAATCGAATATATCGCCTCCTGCAGCGGCACCTCGACCGGCAGCCGGTGGGCTTTCCCGCGGTCTGGTCGCGGGCTGACCAGCGGCTTCTCCGGAAGATGTTCACCCCTGACGAAGTGGAGGTGGCTTTGAGCCTTTCCTTCCACCCGGCGCCGCTGGCGGCGATCGTCGAACGGACGGCTCCCGCGCGTACCGCGGAGGCAACCGGACGGTTGCTCGACAGCATGTTTCAGAAGGGTGCCATCGGCTGGAAGGAGCGGGACGGCGTCGGTCTTTGGTATCTCCTGCCGGTGGTCATTGGCTTCTACGAGTCGCAGGACGGCAACCCGACCCCGGAATTCATGGCCACCGCTGATGCTTACATGAAGACGCTGGGCTTCGGAGCTTCGCTTCTTGCCGTGAGCCCGCCGCAGATGCGGACGATTCCGATCAACCAGAGCATTCCGGTGGAGCGCAATGTCGCCACCTATGACGAGATCCGGGCAATCGTGGGCGAGTCGCGCGGTCCGATCGCCGTGCTCCCATGCATCTGTCGCAGCAAGAAGGTTCTTGCGCACCAACCGTGCAAGAAGACCGCTCGTTTGGAGACCTGCGTCGCTTTTGGCGACATGGCCGCCATGGTGCGCCGCCGCGGCCACGGGCGCNNCTGCAGCCGGCCAACGCCCGCCATCCGGAGTTCGTCTGCTCCTGCTGCGGCTGCTGCTGCGGTATGCTCTCGATGCAGAAGTCATTGCCGCACCCCGTGGATTTCTGGACCAGCAGCTTTCGCGCGGAGATCGACGGCGCGCTGTGTTCGCGCTGCGGAAAATGCGTCACCCGCTGCCAGGTGAACGCGATGACGCTGCCGCGCGGCGACGGCCCGGCGGAGATCAACCCGGATCGTTGCATCGGCTGCGGCCTGTGCGTCGCGAAATGCCCGTCCGCCGCGCTGCGCCTGGCCCGGCGCAGTCCGGAAACGGTGCCTCCCGCCACCGAGGAGGATTTGCAGGCCGAGATCGCGGCGCGGAAGAAAGGACCGTGGGCCCGCCGCCGCATGCTCGCCCGGGTCGTCCTCGGAATGAGGCAGTGAGTGAGGGGACGGGCCATTGGCGCGTTCAATGCCTGGTATTCGATTTATCGATTAACACCCTGCCTGCTTGATCGAGTATGCTCGCGGTCTGACAAAGCCAGCCAACTCTCCTCCAGTGACCTCAAAACCCCTCCTCCAATGAACTCAACGTCAGGCCAGGTCTCGACTCCCCCGTCCGCCAAAGGCTATTCGTCGTCACCCGGGATAACCGTGATCAGATGGACCGCCCGGGTCCTGGGCGTGCTGATTGCCGGGTTCTTCCTGTTCATGTTCATCGGGGAGTCCTCGCAGAGGCACGATTGGGGAAGCCTGCTGCACCTCAACCCGGTGGATGTGGTGCTGCTTGCAATGATGGGACTGTACTGCATCGGCATGGTCATCGCCGTTTTTCGGGAACGCACGGGTTCACTGCTGAGCCTCGGCGCCCTCGGTGTGTTTTTTCTGCTCTTGGGTCTGCGCACGGCTTTCCAGCATGGTCTGCGCGCGGCGTTCACCTCCAGCCCGCGAGGCGTGCTCAATCCCTTTCTCCTGATGTTCTGGCTGCCGGTGATTCTCTACCTCGTTTGTGTGATCGCCGAAGCCCGGAAGCCGGCAACGGCATAGCCTGCCCAGGGTATTCGTTGCCGCCGGCCGCGCGACTGCCATCCGCCAATCCCCAAGCCCGATATTTCCCACGAGCCGTGCAGTCGCACCTTTCGCGCCAACCGCGGCGGTTTTTAGCATTCGAACATGAGATCCTCAATCCGACAGAGAGGTCGTATGAAGAACCTGCTGCTGCTTGGAATCGCGGGGATCCTGAGCGCCTGTGCCGCGACTGGCTTGCGCTACTCGCAGCACCCGGCCAGTTCGACGCCCGTGCCGGCGCTCGCAGCCAGATTGACTGTCTATCGCGTTAACGACAGTCTGCTATACTTTGCCCGCTCCGCGCGCCTGAAGCTCGACGGCAGTGACGCAGGCATGCTTGCGGCCGGCCGGTTCAAGACATTCGAAGTTCCGCCGGGAACCCACACCTTGACGGTCGACATGTGGGACGCCCCCGGCCGCTGGGAACTCCCCATCGAAGTCCAGGCCGGCATCGCCCGCTTCTACAAGGTGGCGCCGAGATCAGCCAGCTTCGTGGCCGGCACGCCCGGGGTGCTTCTCATGAACGACACACCCGCCGGCACCGTGACGGGTGTCGCCACGATGCTCGGCGGCATGACGCTGGAATCAACGGGCAAGCAACACGGTGGCGCATTCTCGCTCGTCCGGGTTGAGCAGTCTCTCGCCGCGCCCGAGCTGATGGAACTGCGAGAATCGAAGTAATCCCCCGGCGCAATCCGGAGGCAGTTGCTTCAGGTTCCGGCGCCAAACGATCGGTTCCGAGCCCGCAAACCAGCGGCCCGTCCGCGCTTGGGAGGTTCTGGCCGCAGGCGGGTGTGAAATCCAATCTCACGCCTTGGAGTCAGGTGGGGTGGCGGAGCCAGCAGCGGGCGGAGACGTCGGTAGACATCGCGCAGTGCAGAATCGTGGGCCAACAGCGTGCGGTCGATCTCAGCGAGGCGTTTCAGGATGGCGGCGTTGGTGGCGAGCTCCTCGCGCATCCGCACAAACGCCCGAATGACGAAGACGCTCATCTGCCGCGCGCGGACCGAATGGAGGAGGTTGGCCGCCATCAGCGCGCCGTGCTCGGTGAAGGCCCAAGGGCGGTAAGCGGCTCCGCGGTGCTTGCGGGAACTCATCGCATATTGCGATGAGTTCGGGACCATGGACAGGCCATCCTCTGGTTGCGCTGAACTGGTCACAGATTGTGACCAGTTCAAGGCGGCAAATTCGGCGGCGGTACGCTAACCTGAGTTCGTCAGTTGTAGGTTGTTTTTCGGCAATTTGCGCAGTCGGGACCGCGTAAGTGTTTGGGCTTGAGTGCGGCGATTTACGGGGAGCCATGTAGTGCCGAAGACCCTATTGCGGGAAGGCCCGCTGGGGTGCGATACTGCAGATATGTTCTTGCGGCGACATCGTCGACACGCCGGTGGCGAGACCTACGAATATTGGTCGCTGGTGAAGACGGTGCGCACGGCGCGTGGCCCGCGGCAGCAGGTAGTTGCCCGGCTGGGCAAGCTCGACGGAGCCGAGGTGCGCGTGGCCCGCGGTTGGCAGGATTTGGATGCGTTGCTGGAGGGCCGTGCGCCGGTCACGCAACTGGAGTTGGATGGCGCCGCGAAGCCTGCGATCCCGACGTGGCACACGGCGAACTTGTCGGGAGTACGGGTGGAGCGACTGCGCCAGTTCGGACGGATCTATTTAGGCTTGGCGTTGTGGCGGCGACTGGGCCTGCACACGCTGCTGCAATCGCTGTTGCCGGCCGGACAAGAGGATATTGGCTGGGATCAGGTCGCGTGTGTGCTGACGCTGGGCCGCTTTTGCGCGCAGCCGAGCGAATTGGCCGTGGCGGAGCGCTGGTTCGACGATACGGCCTTGGCCGACCTGCTGGGCGTGCCGCTGGAAAAAATCAACGATGCGCGGTTGTACCGAGGTCTGGACGAACTGCTGCCGCACAAGGAGGCGCTGTGCCAGCACTTGCTTCAGCGCTATCGCGATTGGTTCGGCGTGCGCTTCGAATTTTTGCTCTATGATGTGACGAGCACCTACTTCGAGGGCTTGGCCGAGGACAACGACCTGGCGGCGCGGGGGTACAGCCGCGACCATCGGCCCGACTGCAAACAAGTCTGCATTGGCTTGGTGGTGACCCCAGAAGGCCTGCCCATCGGCTACGAAGTGTTCGCGGGCAATCGCGCCGATGTGACCACGGTCGAGGACATCGTCACGGCGATGGAGGGAAAATACGGCCAAGCCGAACGGGTGTGGGTGATGGATCGGGGGATGGTCAGCGAGGAGAACCTGGAGTTTTTGCGTGCCCGCAAAGCGTACTACCTGGTCGGCACGCCCAAGGCGCAGTTGCGCCGCTATGAACAGGCGCTGCTGGAAAAAGAAAACTGGCAGGAGGTGGAGCCCGGAATCGAGGTCAAGCTGCTGGCGCATCCTGCCGGCGGGCAGGAGTGCTTTGTTTTGTGTCGCAGCGCGGCCCGCCAGCAAAAGGAGAAGGCCATGCTCGAACGGCAGCGCCAGCGTCTCGCCGCGAAGCTGGCGCAGCTGGATACCGGATTGCAAAAACGCCCTGGCGACGCCCAGCAGATCGAGCGCCGCATCGGCCGCTGGCTCGGTCGCTATCCCGGGGCCGAACGCCTGCTGGAAGTCAGCGTGTGTCATGACAGCGCCGGACGGGCCACGGGGCTGCAAATCATCGAACGCTCGGAGCGCGCCGACTGGGCCCAACAAGCGCAGGGGGCCTATTTATTGCGGACCAATTACCCCGAGCGCGATCCGCGCAAACTCTGGAAATGGTACCTGCAACTCCAGCAAGCCGAGGCCGCGTTCCGCACCAGCAAAACCGATCTCGGACTGCGGCCAATCTTCCACCAAAAGACCGACCGGGTCGAAGCGCACATCCTGGTGAGCTTCCTGTCGCTCGCCCTCTGGCGATCGCTCGAACAGTGGATGCATGCCAAGGGACTAGGCGACTGTGCGCGGCAATTGCTGCTCGAACTCGATGAATTGCGTTCCATGGATGTCGTGCTGCCCACCAAAGAAGCGGGCGAACTGCGCCTGCGGGTGGTCGCGCATCCAGAAAAGCCGCTCGCCGAACTTCTGGCGCATCTTGGACTGGAGCTGCCCCGGCTACCGAAAAAGATCGAGAATGTAGTGCCGAAAATCGACCCCGGGGAAACGCAAGGCCTTATCGATCAAGATGCGTCTTCCCGCAACTGACGAACTTGGGCTAAGAAGCAAAATCCGGCGGAACACGATCGCGGTTGCGTTTGAACGCCTCGTTGAAGCGAAAGGTCGGCACGCCGTAAAGCGAGGCCAGATCAGTGTCGAGAATCACGCGCTGCCCCCGCAGCTTGCGAATAAACAGTTGGACCTCATCAATCGGCGGTGCGTTTGGAGGCATAGGATTTTAAAGAAAGGAAAACGACAAAGACGGGAAACCTGAAACTTGGGAAGAGGCCGGGGGCACGCGCTGAGTCTTCGAGATTGCTGCCGATCACATACCGTCAGCGCCGGTTGCAGCCAGCGTTTCCAAGGCAGTCATGCCGGCCACGGTAAGCTCGGTCAGCGGGTTTGCTACTCAACAACCAGGCATTAGGGCCGGGGCCCCGTTCGGCGATCTCTGCGGCGTTTGCGTACCGCGCCGGTTCAGTCAAACTGCCTGATCCGCGTCTGGATCAAAGCCGTGGTCGCGGCCGGATCGTCACCGAAGATCACCTTTTCATCGTCCGGCGACGCCTGGCGCAGCTCGGTCAACTTCGTCACCAACTTGCCGTCCTGTCCCAGCGTAGTGTCGGAATATCTGCCATGCGCCGTTGGCTTTCCCTCGGCGGGAAACTCGAAGTCAAATTCGCCGTAACCGTTTTGGGCCCTGCTCTCACCCTTGCGACCCTGGCCTGTCCAGTAATAGAAGAGCTTCTCTGTGGTGGGATTGACGCAACTGTCGACGCTGTCCCAGTCGGCGATATGCCGGCCATCCCGGTCGAAGACGCGGCCACGCAGGCGCAGGGTCCCGGTGGTGACGTTGGGATCGATCCGCAGGAAACTGATGGCGGCGGACGCATCGGGCGTGATGCGCTCCCACCAGCAGCCTTGCAGCTTTTTGGTGAAATCGATAAATGGCCCGAACTGCCGGGCCTGGTCCCAGACCGCGACGCCAACGCCGACGAGTACGAGGAGAAGCCCAATTGCAAGACACAGCCAGGAGTACTCAGCAAGCGCTTGAGAAAGGCCGATGGCTAGGGCGCCGCAGACCACGGTCGCAAGCGGCATCCCGCCGACCTTGAATGCATCAACGACCGTGGTTCCGATCGAACGCACGGCCGGGGTGGATGAGTCTGATTTCGTTGGCATGGGCGGAAAGCGTTAGGTCGGACTAGCGGGCTTGCGGGTCAGCAGGGCGGCGTTAAGGCCGGGGAGCCGCTCGGAGAACTCATCGCCCTCGGCAGCCTGGCGCAGCGCGCGCTGGACCATGCCCATCCGGGCGTCGAGATTGTCGACCATCGAGACAAACACCGCCTCCGGGGTAGCCGCCATGACTGCAGCGCCATATTCGAGTTCGCCCTGGTGGCTGAGAATGATGTGCTCGAGGCGCTCGAGGCGGTCGGCGTCGAGCTTCGCCTTCAGGCCGGCCTTGCGCACCAGCTGGTAACCAAGCACCACGTGGCCCTGCAAAAGACCCTTGCGGCTGCGTTGGGTGACGAGTGTTCCCTCGTACTCGCTGACCTTGCCGGTGTCGTGGAGCAAGACGCCGGCCATTGCCAGGTCGGGGTCGATCTCGGGATAAAGCGGCAGCAGCGCGCGGGCCGCCCGGGCCATGTGCACCGTATGCTCGAGCAGGCCGTGGCGGTAGGCGTGATGCATGGCGATGGCTGCGGGGGAATTCTTGAAGGCCTCGCCGATGTCGGCAAACACCGCCTGCACCGTCGCGCGCAGTTCCGGATGGCCGACGTTCGCGATAAAGCCCTGGAGATCCTCCCACAGTTTGTTCGGGTCCTCCGGGGCGATTTCGACCAGGCTCTCAAACAGGCCCGGCTCGGCCAGCTGCTCGCCGGTGAGCTGCACGACGGTGCTGAGGCGCGGTGAGAGGCGCCCCTGATAATAGTCGGTCCGGGCTTCGATGCGCACCACGGCGCTCTCGGGCAGGTTCTTGAAGAAGTCGAACTGCGGACTGTCGCTGAAGCAGGTGACGCCGAAGGCGCCGGTCTTGTCGCCGAGCTCGATGGAAAGATAGGGGCTGTCGTTCTTGGACGTCTTGGCGGTGACGTTGCGGACCAGCAACACGCTGGTGAAAGGAAGTCCGGTGCGATGTTCGAGCGCCTTCAGTTCGCGGACGGTCATCGGGGGAGGGGAGTCGACCATGCCGGGATTCGTAGCGAAAGTTGGGAGCGTTTGAAAACCTAATCCGCGAAGAGGGAGGATCCAAGGCCTCACGGCTTTGGTTGCGGGCACATGAGGAAAAGCGGGAAAGGGCGGAAAAGCGGAAAAGCGGGAAACCGTTGTTTGGA
>PMBT01000116.1:59922-69498 GCA_003153035.1 Opitutia bacterium | reverse complement strand
AGGCTGCTCACGAGTTTGGCTACGGGACCTCGGCTCCGCTGCCTCAGCTGCCCGGCTTCTCCACCGGCAGTTTCGCCAGCCACTCCGGCAATTGGTCTGCCGGGTAGGTGGGAAAGCTCATTTCCAACAGCGAGAAAACCGGCACGTCGAACTTCGCGACGCCGGCGCTGCGATCCACCAGCATGGCGACGCCCACGGGCACGGCGCCGGCGCGACGGATGATTTCAAGGCACTCCAGCACGCGCCCGCCCTTCGTCACGACATCCTCGGCCACGAGCACGGGCTCGCCGGCGGCGAACTTGAAACCACGGCGCAGCACGAGCACGTTGTCCGCCTTCTCAACATAGACAAAACGCGACCGGGTTTGCCGGGCCACCTCCTGCCCGATGACGAGTCCGCCCATGGCCGGCGCCAGCACGGTCTGGAACTTGAGGCCCGCGAGCTTCGCGATCAAGAGTTGCGCGAGGCGCTCGACCTCCGGCATGTGCTGGCAGACCTGCGCGCACTGGAAATAGAAGGCGCTGTGCAGGCCGGAGCGGAGCACGAAATGGCCGCTCAGCAGCGCCTTCGTTCGCGTGAAAATGTCGCGGACTTCCTTCTGAATGGCATCCATGCACGCTCACGCTACGGAAACCGTGGGGCGAAAACAAAGTCATTCTTGGGCCATCGCCGATGATCTGGATGCGCCGGGCCGTGACCGCGCGGGAAAAACAGGCGCGTCTGGCTGGACCGGCATTGCGTTTCGCCCTGATTTTCGTGTAATTCGCGGTCAGTGTCCGATCGGATCTCAATGACAGCCGGCCCAGCCATTCCACTTGAAGACGAACTTGGCGACGTGCTCGACAAGGCCCAGCATTGCGCCGGCCTCAACGAGGAGCAGTTGGCGGCGCGCGCCGGCGTGACGGTGGAGAAAATCCAGAACGCCGAGGACTACCGGTACGACGATCTGACGGATGACGATTTGCACCGGGTCGCCGCCGCGCTCCACCTCAACGAGGTAGGCCTTTCCGCGCTCGCCCGGAACCAATACCCGCGACCCCGTACCTCCGGCCTGCCGTTCTGCGTCCATCCGATGCACATCCCGTTCGGGATTGGTGTGGTGAACGCCTACGCGGTAGTGGATTGCGCCACCGGCGTCGGAGTGCTATTTGACGGCGGCACCGGATTCGAGGCGCTGCAGTCGGTCTGGCCCAAGGCCGTGACGCGCATCGAGGCGGTGTTCCTCACCCATCCCGAGGCGGAGCACGTCGGCGGCCTGTCCGGGGCGTTGCGGCAGCACGGGCTGGGGACATTCTATGGACCGCGGGGTGGTTGCCCGAGGCCGGAGTGCTGGCCGCTGGGCGAGGGCGAGACCGTGGTGGCGGCGGGCTACCAGATCACCGCGTTCAGCACGCCCGGGCATTGTGCCGAGCACAACTGCTACGTCGTTCGGCCGAAAGCCGTGCCCCGGGCCCGCGCTTTGCTCATTTCCGGCGACCTGATTTTCGCCGGCTCACTCGGTGGGGGCTATTTCTCCTGCTCGCAGGTCCTGCAGCACGCGCGGCGGATTCTCGGTGCGCTTCCGGCCTCCACCGTCATCGCGCCCGGTCACGGTCCCATGACGACCGTGGAAAATGAGCTGAAATACAATCCGTTCCTGGTTTGAGGGTCCATTCGGTTGTAGGAGCGAGTTTACTCGCGATTCATGGCGGGAATTCGCCTGTAAGCAGGCTCCTACACCGTGCACCGGCTGGCCTCACCCGACCCTGAAATCGTCCGCGATTCGCGTCGTATTTGCAGGATCAACGCCCGCCTCCTTTGCGAACTGGGGCCAGCCTTGGACGGACTCCTTCACCGCGGCGAGTGCCTTCGACGCATCGGGAACTGCGAACCGGTCCGCCACGGCTAGAAGGTCCGCCCGGCCGATGTCGTCGAATTTGCCGTTCACGCTCATCAGGTGCTGGCTGGTCCACTCTCCCTTGGGATTGTGCGCATGCGTCACGTCATAGGCGGGCGCAAGTTCCCACTCGCCGGCCTGCTTCAGCCGGAATCCGAGGTTCTTCGTGTGGTCATCGCAATTGCGGGCCATGACGTTGAAGGCCATCCGCCGGAAACCCTGATCGAGCGCCTGGTCCCCGAGGCGGAGGTCGCGGATAACCATGAAATACTGCTCATAGGCGTGGGTCGCCCGCTGCATGAAATCAAGATGCGCCAGGGCGCATAACGATTGGATGTGATGCTTGGCGTTGCCGTCGCGATCGAAGCGGCGGGTCATGAAGTGCGCTCGACCGTGCTCCTCGAGCAGCCGGCAGGGCGACATTTCAATGCCCGCGCCGCAGGTCGCCATCAGGTGATAAGCGTATTCGATGCGGCCGTAATCCGAGTTCGAGCCGAGTTCGAGGTCATTGCCGACGCCATCGAACTTGAGGAGCCAGTGCTCGAAGCCCTCGGCGGCATCGAACTGGCCGCTACGCATCTCCTGCGTGGCGGGATTCCACGCGATCACCGCCTTGGCCCGCGCACCGCCGGCGGAGGTGCCGACGCGGATGATGTTGGCAAGCGCCGCCTGCGCGTGCAGATCGTCCTTGAAATCACCGTGCAGGATCCCGCGCGCCGCCTCGACGAGCGACTTCATCTCGAGCGGCCTGGCGCTCTCGCGCATCGCGCCCAGCACCGGTCGGAACTCGAGGGCGCCGAGGCCGCGCCGGCCCATGTAGGCCAGCCGGTCCAGCGGGGTGATCGAGTCGCGGACCACGCCATGGCGCGCCATCCACGCGTCGATGAGCGTGTTGCCGAACTCGTCAGGGAGCGCATCCGCCAGCAGACCCGGCAGCCGCTGGAACGACGCGCCGAGCGCCGGGAAAACGAACGCCGGCTGCGGCGCGGTGGTCGGCATGGTACGCGGAGCGAGCTCGACGCCGCGGCGACGCCATTGCGGGTCGTACTCGAAAACGTAGCAGGCGAGATTGGGGTCGAGCGCCACCGCCCCAACCAGGGTATTCCAGATCCGGACCTCAATGACCTTCGTGCTCACTCGGAAACGCCGGGCTTAAAGCGCGGCCGGCGCACGCGGCGCTGCGGGCGCGGCGAATGCAGCAGCGCCAGCGGGCTGATCTGCGGCTTGGGGGCCAGGGTCTCGAGCACGTCAGCGGCGTCCATCGCGTTGAGAACGCGCACGAGGGTCTCAACCGTGGAGCCCCTGCCGCCCTCGAGGTTGATCACGGACCGCAGGGATACGCCGGCTTTGGCGGCGACTTCGCTCTGGGCGAGATTGCGGTTCAGTCGAAGCGCCCGCAGCCGTTCCCCCAGTTCCGATTGGAGCTCAGCCGGCGATCTATAGGTCTGTTCCATGATGAAAGGCGTCCAATATCTTCGATGATAGACATCAATCAATAGGCAAAAATCAACCTATTTCAACCAAATTCTATAATAAAGAGTCATAATCTGCATCTTAATGATACAATATATTTTAAAAGGCAATATTTAGCCTATAACGGACCATAAACCTCTGGCCAGCAACAAATCAGTTGTCGTCAGAGTCGATGACTGGTCACCCTACACGAGAACGCTTGCGAAGCGAACGGGACAAGCTGGGTCACTCCGCGCGCAACGAATCAATCGGATTCACCAAGGCCGCGCGCCGGGCGGGCAGGTAGCAGGCAAGCAGCGCGGCCAGCAGCAGCAGGGCCGCTCCCCCGATGTAGGTAAGTGGATCGGAACTAGTGACGCCAAACAGCTGGCTCTGAAGCAGCCGGCTCACGCTCCAGGCCCCGGCAAGGCCGAGCAAAACCCCGAGCACCGCGAGCCGCAGGCCCCGCGCCAGTACAACGCGCAGCACATCACCCCGCTGGGCGCCGAGCGCCATGCGAATGCCCATCTCGCGCGTGCGCTGGCTGACGACAAAGGAGAGCACGCCGTAGATGCCGACTAGCGCCAGCAGGAGCGCGAGGCCTGCGAAGGCGGCGAAAAGGTCCATATTGAACCGCCGCCCGGACACGAAGCCGGCCATGCGTTCCGACATCAGTTGCACGTCGTGGATTGGCTCGTCGTTCACGACCGACTGGATGGCCGTGCGAACCGAGGCGAGCGTCGCCGCCGGATCCATGCGGGTGCGCACGACGACGTAGCCTTCTGGCGTGGGAAACTGCCGCAACGACAGGTAGAACTCGGGAGATTCGCCCCGATCGAGGCCGATCTGGGTCGTATTGCCCACGACACCGACGATTTGCACCCAGGGAGCATGGAGCTCGGGCCAACCGAGCCGGAAGCGCTTTCCGATCGGATCGTCGCCCGGCCAGAATTGGTCCGCCATCCGCTGACTGATGATGCCGTCGAAGATCACGTCCTTATAGATCGCTTCGAAGTTCTGCGGGGAGAAATCGAGGCCGGGTGGAACCACCGGCTGCTTCTCGTGGCCGTCAAAGGTTCGGCCGCGCAGCAACGGAATGCCCAGCGCGCGGAAATAGTCCGGGCTGACGGTGTGGCGGCTGGCGTTGGGGAATTTGCCCGGCTCCGGCACGGGCCGGCCGTCGACGTAGAAATCCATCGTGGACATGTTCCAAGTGAAGGGAAGGCCGGTGACCGCGGCCGCCGCCTCGACCTCCGGCAGCGTGTCCAGTTTTTCAACGATCCGGCTAAAAAAGGTGGTGAAGCTGAAAGGATCGCGCTGGAACTGCATCGTCGGCGGCGTCACCTGCAGCGTGAGAACCCGCTCGGGCCGGATGCCGGCGGGCACCCGCAGGAGACGATGCAGGCTCCGAACCAGCAAACCGGCGCCGACGAGCAATATCAGCGCCAGCGCCACCTGCGCAACCACCAGCAGATCGCCAAGACGGATCCGGCCAAACCACGTGCGCACGGTCCGGCGCATGTTCTTAAGCGCGTCGTTGGGATTGGCGTGGGACAGCCGCCAGGCGGGCGCGAGGCCGAACCCGATGCCGGTGAGCAGCGTGGTGCCCGCGACGAACAACAACACCCGGGGGTCGAGGCCGCCGGCCGACTCTGCCAGCGATTGCATCTCCCACGGAATGAGCTGGCGCGCGAATTCATATCCCCAAATCCCCAGAATGACTCCCGCCATCCCGCCGCCGATCGCCAGGACCAGGCTCTCCGCCAGAAGTTGCCGGATCAACTGGGCGCGCGAGGCTCCCAACGCCGTGCGGATCGCCATCTCCTTCTCGCGGGCGAGTGACCGCGACATTAGCATATTAGCGACATTGAGACAGGTGATCAGCAGCACCATGCCCACCGCACCCACCAGCAGGAATAGTTGCGTGCGCGCCTCCCCGGCCAGGTGTTCACGCAGCGGCAGCATGTGCGCACCGATGCCGGCATCGTCCTTTGGATATTCGTGCGCAAGCCGCTGGGCAATCGCCGTCATCTGCGCCTGGGCCACCGCCGGTGTCACTTGTGGCTTGAGGCGCCCGAGGGCATAAGCGTCATTGTGATTGCCCCGCATCGTCATGAAGAGCTGCCCGGCGTACGGCGCGATGGGGCGGAAGAACTCAGTGCTGCGGTGAAATCGGAAGTCCGCGGGCAGGATGCCGGCCACGGTTACGGCCTGCCCGTCGAGCAGGATCGTCTGACCGATCAGCTTTTCGTCCGCGGCGAAATATTTCCGCCACGCCGCGTGGGTCACGCAGGTGACCGGCGCAGCCCCGATCCGGTCGTCCGCCGCGGTCAAGCCGCGGCCCTGGGCGACGTGGAGGCCCAGCACGGAGAAGAAATCGCCCGACACCAGGCAGGTCGAAACCAGCTCGGTGCTTTCTGTCTTCTTTAGTTTGGCGGAGTCGGGGTGATAGAGGGCAAGTCCAGAAAAGGCCTCCTGCTGGGCATGCCAGTCGAGAAAGTTGGGATACGAAACGCCCATATCGCCCGAACCGCCGCTTTCCCTGAGCAGCATCAGGCCGTCCGGGTCGGGATAGGGCAGCGGCCGCAGAAAGGTGGCGTTGACGATGCTGAAGACAGCGGTGTTGGCGCCGATGCCGAGCGCGAGGGTGAGAATCACCACGGCGGTGAAACCAGGCGACCGAAGGAGTCGCCGGAGGGCGTAGCGGAGGTCCTTGAGCATGGGATGCACGGGGTTGGCCGTCGCCGGCTCCGGGGGAGGGCAGAGTGGGTGACGGCGGGAGGACGGAAGGTTGCCTACAGGGGTCAATACACCGCTGCCGGCGTTCCGGTTGCAGATTTGTCGCAAGATTCCGGCAATGCTAAGGCGTGATCTGGCGCGAGCTGGGACCGTGGTTCAAGAAAAGAGGGCGGCGGGTAGACCTGTAGGCACTGCGGGTCCCGTTCGGCACGAAGCTGGTTTTGAGCGGGGCGTATCCACGGATCGGACAAGAATTGAAACGGTGCGGTGACATGCGGCTCACGATCAAGATCTGCACCGATGTTTCTGGACCGACCCTGGCCGAAGGAATGGCGGCGTTGCCGTCGTTAGGGGCGAGTCGCCAAACCTTGCAGATAATCGCTCATTGAGAATCATCAACGACTGGAATAACAACTCGCGCAGAGTCGCTCCGCAAATGCTTCCATTCGGCTGCTCAGATTGAAGAACATTTTCCCAATGACGTCATTATGCCGGCTGCTCGTCATTTTCGCCGCGCTCTTGCGCCCGGCCTTTCCTCAGGATTACCCGGCGCTAACGGCGCAAGGAATTGCATCGCTGAAAGCGGGCCAGAATGCCAAGGCGGTTGAAGCCTATGGGGCGGCCTTCCGGCTTCATGCGGGTGAGCCGTGGGACTACTTCAACGCTGCCTCTGCCGCCGCGCATGCTGGAACGGCATCGCTCACGCTCGAGTGGCTCGATCACGCATTTCCGGCTGGCGAGGATTGGGCGATACCCATGAAAGCCCTCACCGAGGGCCGCGATTTTGAGGCCATTCGAGCGACCGAGGCATGGCCCGCCTTCCGGAAGTCGCTCGAAGAAAGGCTGGCGGATTTCCAGGCCCAGACCGGCCCCGTCAAGGAGGAACTACTTGCGATCTTCGACGAGGATCAGGCTTTTCGGCTGCAACTTTCCGGTTTGGAAAAGCAGTACGGTCGCGACCCACAACAAATCCGGGACTTATGGAAAACAGGTGGCGCGACTGACGCTGCGAACCAGGTGAAGGTGAGGGCAATCCTGGAAAAGCATGGTTGGCTCGGTCCACGACAGGTCGGTTGGAAGGCCAGCAGTGCGCTTTTTCTCGTCATCCAGCATGCGGATCTTCCCTATCAGAAGGAATACCTGCCGACGGTCCGCGCAGCGGTGAAGGAGGGGAAGGCCGACGCGGGCGAACTTGCTTTGCTTGAGGATCGCATCGGCCTGCGCGAAGGACGGCGCCAGGTTTACGGCAGTCAAATCCATCCAGATCCCAAGACCGGGCTTTGGATCGTCGCACCGCTGGAGGATCCTGATCACGTCGACGCTCGCCGTGCGGCCGTTGGTCTCCAGCCTCTCAGTGCCTACGTCGAGCAATGGAATATCAAATGGGACGTCGAAGAGTATAAGCGTCAACTCCCTGCCCTCGAGGCCAGTCTTGCGCAACCTAAGTGATGAAGAGAGGTCCAATGAGGCCGGACCAACTATTGGATCAACGCTTTCGCCCGTCATACCCCCTTCGGTGGAGGAGTCGCGACCGGGGCTTGGCGCGGATTATTAGGACGTTGGGCTGATAACCCTGTACGGCAAATGCACTGATGCCAGCATAGCATGAAAGCGCTGCCGTCCATTTTGATCTGCGCCTGCGTTGCGACCACGGTTTTTGCAAAATCGCCGGCGCCTCGGTCGGCGGTGCGCACGGTGATTCCTGAGGAGCTCAAGAATCAGTATCAGGACACCTCGGCGCCGGGCCCCAGTTCGGAGTCCGACTTGCCGATAGCCGCTGATCAGCCGGTTGTCCGGATGAACCCTTTCATTGTGCCTGCTTACAGGGAACTACGGGCGCTCCCAGCCATTTTTCAGCAGCAGGAACGATTGTGCAAAGAAAAGAGGTTCTGGCTGAAGAACGGCGGCGTTCTTTCTCTGCACGCCGGGAAGGTGTTCACGGCCGAGCTGCAGCTTAATTTCCGTGTCCACGGTAATGGGGCTGATCTCTTTAGGATAAGCATATCGTGGTAACCTTCCGGCGGTACCTGGCCAAAGCTGGAATACCTTACTTGGACGAGCAAGGGCGGCGGGTGGATTTCCATTCCCTACGGCTGACATTCGGAACGAATCTGGTCCTGAGTGGGGCGCACCCTCGGGTGGTTCAGGAAATGATGAGACACAGCGACATTCGAATCACCATGAAACTCTACGCAGATGTCACAGGCCTGCCGTTCGCAGAGGCCGCGGCGGCGTTGCCGTCATTTGGCATGGAAGGTTCGCATCTGGGCGGTCCAGAGAATTACCCCTTGAAAATCGGTAATGGCTGAAATATAAACTAATAAGAATTTCCCCCGTAAACGCATTGCAGCATAACCACCTGTTAGGCAAAATATGAGTATGCAAACAATGATCGCTACAGCGAGGAGCTTTCGAGCTGCAGGTGATAGATGTTTTCAAACGCTGTCCGGCGGGCATTACGATGCTCGTATGCTCTGTGCGCCTGCGATCGTCTGCTACGCGTTCAGTCTAGAAATATATCTGAAGTTCCTCCTTAAAAATGAGGGGAAAGAGATTAAAAAAACACACGATCTAGCCAATCTGTACAATAGACTAAGTGAATCGCTCAGGCGTGAGATTGAAGGCAAGGTCGGCGACGACAATCAGGTGTTTCAGAACAACCTAAAATCTTTCGGAAAGGCATTTGAAGAATGGCGATACCAATATGAAGACGGGAGTGCAAAACCGGCGAGTATTGGTTTCGCTTCGAAACTTATAGCCGCACTAGAGGCAATTGCAGAAGATAGGGGCTTCCGATATCCGTCTACATGGGCGCTCAACACGGACGATGAAATCAAAAAAGCCTAACCAGTGGCCGCTGCGAACGGCCTTGTCTGTCATGCCGCCTGCGGAGCAGCCGGCACGCCAGCCGGCGGCACGTCGCAGGTCCTNNCAGGATCTCGCCTGGCGGCCGTCGAACATCATGTGTATTCCCAACGCTGATTTCCTGGAGCGTACCGGCAGTGAGATTCTCGGCGCCAGGCTCTGGAGATTTCCGCCCAAGAGCGCGAACACCCTCCACAAGCACGTCCGTGCGGAGGAGTTCTATTTCGTGTTGGAGGGTACTGGGCGGATTCGCGTGGCCGACGAAACGCTGACGGTTCCGAGATACGGCGCAGTTCTGGTGGGTCCAAGCGTGTTGCGACAGGTCTTCAACGATACCGATGATGACGCACTGTGGCTGATTGTGGGCGCCCCCGATGCTGAACTCGAACCAGGTGAGAAAGGCAATATGAGCCTCTTTTATCCGGTCGACCCAAGTCAGCTTCCCGCCGAATTGAAAGGGGCAAATTGGCCACCGAAGAAATGAATTCGCCGAACAAGCCGCCACAGCCAACGCCGAGATCGGTCACAGGCTATGCTGACGCATATCCTGCGCCCTCTCTCGTCGTGGCTGGTCTATAACGTTCAGCTGAACCACACACAAAACCACACACAAATGCTGGTCTTTTCCAGTCGCTCGCAGTCGC
>PMBT01000116.1:0-59873 GCA_003153035.1 Opitutia bacterium | reverse complement strand
TACCAGGCTAAGCTACACCCCGTTGCTAGAAACCAACCTTGCCTGGGATTCACCCGAATCTCTGCGTCCAGGCAGCCGCGGAGCCGAGGAAGATGGGGCGGGGCAGCCGGCGGCTGCAAGAGGAAAATCAGCACTGCGGAGCGGGCGCAGCCCCTCGACACGCCCGGGCCCTGACGCGATTGACCCAGCTCAGGATCATCCTGAGCCGGTCGCAGGATGAGCTCGTCGAACGGGCAAGCCTGCGCATCTACGATCCAATCCAACGGCTAGGGATGTGCTGTTTTCGGTTCATTTCGCCGCGCACACGATGCTTTCGCTGGAGGGCGGAGCTCTGTCACCCGCAATGACAGATTCCCTGGCTCGGACGGCGCCGCGCCCACCTTTGGTTGTGGCGTCAGCCGCGCTGGGAAAAATCCGGTCTAGGACCGAATTGTAGCCGACGTTCACAGCTTCTCCATTGCTCCGATTAGAGGTCAGGCCTCTTGGCGCCAAGAATTGGCATAAGCCGCACGACGTCCTCTAGATGCAAAAGCTCGGCATCGGAGCGAGGCGCGGAACATAATGTCTGATTATCGTACAGTAAGTACGGCTAAATGACATAAACCCCGAATCCAAAGGCACCATGCTTGCGCCCCGGCGGCTCTGGCATAAGCGAACACACGATGATCGCACTCACGCTTGAGATCACTGCCATCGCTCTCCTCCTGATGGTTCCGGCGGTCATTTACGTGTTCAGGCAGGCGGAACGCGCGCCAAAGGGTTTTGAGGATTTGGATGGATTTCATTTCGGCCCGGAGCCCCACGCGCACGGCAAGGTTCGCCGTCGGAAGCATGCGGTGGTTCCAGCCGTCGTCACCGCAGACGACCGTACGATGCCGGTTCCGATTCACAGCGGCCCACCGGCTCAGGCGGCGCTCTGATGACGAGCGCCGTCCCTCGGTTTGCCGCACTCCATACATGGCGGCGGCTTAAGGGCATCGATCCGGCTCGGCAAAAAACAGCCTTAGGTGTTGGACCAGATCTACTGGAAAGCAGAATACGCGACCCGTCCTCCGTAGCATCTGCGAAGGAGGATGGCAGAGGAGAAACCGCCTTTTGGGAATATCGCGCGCAAGCGCGCTTCCTACAGGATTGACCATCCGGTCCGCGCGGGCGGTGCTTGCGCCGGGGACGGCGGTGACTTTGGATCTGCTCCGTTTCCGTGATATCTCTGCCGACCTGCGCGCCCCGGGATTTCACGCTGCTCTTCGCGGCGCGGATGGTCCGGCTTTTTGCCTACGGATTCCTGGCCGTGGTGCTCGTGCTTTACCTCCGGGCGCTGGGTTATTCCGAGGCGCGGGTGGGGGTGCTGCTGGCGTTCACCCTACTGGGCGATGCGGCGATCTCGCTCACGCTTTCAACGCGCGCCGATCGCCTTGGCCGCCAAAGGATGCTGCTGCTGGGCGCTGGGCTCATGGTGTTTGGCGGCGCAGGCATGGCCGCGTTCGACAGCTTCTGGCTGCTGCTGGTGGCGGCCATCATCGGCGTCCTAAGCCCGAGCGGTAACGAACTGGGACCGTTTCTGGCAATTGAGCAGGCGTGCCTGGCCGAGGTGATCCGCGACGAGGACCGCACCCGGGTGTTCGCATGGTCGCACGTGCTCGGCTTCACCGCCAACGCCCTCGGGGCGCTGGCCGGCGGCTGGATCGCGAATGGCCTGCAGCAGCGGGGTTGGACGCCGGTGGAGAGCTACCGCGCGCTGCTCTGGCTCTACGCTGCAGCCGGCGCCGCGCTTGCCGCGGTCTTTTCGCTG
This sequence comes from Opitutia bacterium, assembly GCA_003153035.1. Lineage (GTDB taxonomy): Bacteria > Verrucomicrobiota > Verrucomicrobiia > Opitutales > Opitutaceae > Fen-1467. Next base: position 58,081 of record PMBT01000116.1, on the reverse strand, counting down.
CTGGGGCGGAGGATCGAGGCGCCCCGCGCGGATCCGGTCGGAGGCCGCGGGCTCATGCCGCCTTCCTGGCACGGATTGCACGAGTCGAAGGGTCGCGTCGCGAAGTTGAGTGCCCTGTTCACGCTCGATGCATTCGGAGGCGGATTCATCGTGCAGAGCTTCGTGGCCTACTGGTTCCACCGGAAGTTTGGGGTCGATCTTGCGACGCTGGGCGGAATCTTTTTCGGCACGACGCTGCTGTCCGGCCTTTCCGCGCTGGCCGCCGTGCCGCTGGCAAGGCGGTTCGGCCTCCTCAACACGATGGTATTTACGCATCTGCCCTCCAACGTGCTGCTGATGCTCGTGCCGTTGATGCCGACGCTCTGGTCGGCGGTGGGGGTGCTGCTTGCGCGCCACCTCATTTCTCAGATGGACGTGCCGACCCGCCAGAGCTACGTGAATGCCATCGTGCCGGCGACGGAGCGCTCGGCGGCGAACGGCATTACCACGACGATCCGCCAGATCGGCACCGCGCTTGGGCCGCTAGCCGCGGGACCGCTCATGGGAATCCCGGCGCTCGCCGGCTGGTGTTTCGTGATCAGTGGCGGATTGAAAAGCGCCTATGACCTGATCATCTGGCGCGCCTTCAGTCACATAAAGCCTCCCGAAGAATTATCCTGAAAGGCTCAGTTGGGGCAGGTCACAGAGAGCCTTCCGCGGCGGAGGCCCGGCGCAGCACAGGCTGGTCGCGCCGGAATAATCTGCTAGCCTGCCGTGGTGGAGAAGATTCTCGCAGACGCGCTTGGCCCGGATGACACGCAACTTGCGGCCGAAGAGAAGCAACGGCTGCTTTCGCGCCTGCTAGCCCGCCTCGCGCACGAAATCCGCAATCCGTTGAGCTCGCTGGCCATTCATGTGCAGCTCCTCGAAGAGGACATGGCCCAGGCTGCCCCGCCGCTGAAGGCGCAGGCGGTCGGCCGGTTCGAGATCATCCGCAGCGAGCTGCACCGCCTCGAAAACCTCGTGCGGCAGTTTCTGAGCCTGGCGGCGCCCTCGTCCGTCGACCTGCAGACCATCGAGGTCGCCGAGATCGCCGGCTATGTCTGCGAACTGCTGCGCCCCGAAGCGGCGGCACGCGGGATTGAAATCATGCTTGCGGTGCCCGCCGGACTGCCACCGCTCACCGCCGATCCGGCCCAGCTCAAGCAGGCGTTGATCAACCTCGTCATCAATGCGATCCAGGCGATCGAGCGCAACGGCCGGATCGACGTGGACGTGCGGGCGGACCCGGCCGCCGCGTTCTTCCTCCGGGTAAGCGATAATGGCCCCGGGGTGTCCGGGGAGAAACGGTCGGCGATTTTCGAGCCGTTCTTCACGACCAAGTCCGAGGGCAGCGGCCTCGGACTGTGGATCGTCCAGCAGATCGCCACCGCGCATGGCGGGGTGGTCACGGTTGAAGACCGGGCGAGCGGCGGGGCGGCCTTCACCCTGCAACTGCCCCTGCGGGGGCCCCAACCTCATGGATAGATCGAAAATCAACATCCTGGTCGTGGACGATGAGCGCGGCCTGTGCGCGGGCGTGCAGGAGGCCCTGCGGCGCGAAGGCTACGTCGTGGATGCCGCCAACGATGCGCGCCAGGCGCTCGAGTTGCTCGGGAGGCGGCTCTACAACCTGGTGCTCTCCGACGTTCGGATGCCGGAAATGAGCGGGCTGCAGTTGCTCAAGGAGGCGCGGCAAAAGAGCCGCGACACCCTGTTCATCCTCATGACGGCCTATGGCACGGTGCCCAGCGCCGTCGAGGCGATGAAGGAAGGCGCGTATGACTACCTGACGAAGCCGCTCGACATGCAGCGACTGCGGGCGCTGGTGCTCAAGGCCCTGGAATTCCAGTCCGTGGTTTCGGAGAACAGCGAGCTGCGACTGCGCCTGAAAAAGCGCTCCGAGCCCAGCCTGCTGGTCGGCGACAGCGAAGCCATCCGCAAGGTGATCCTCATGGCGGACGAGGTGGCGCGCAGCGACGTCACCGTCCTGATCGAGGGCGAAAGCGGCACGGGCAAGGAGATCGTGGCGCGCATGATCCATGCGCAGAGCGCGCGGGCGGAAAAACCGTTCATCTTCGTCAACTGCGCCGCGCTGTCGGAAACGCTGCTGGAAGCGGAGCTGTTCGGCCACGTGAAAGGCGCCTTTACCGGCGCCGTGGCCAGCAAGGTGGGACGCTTCCAGCTGGCCGACGGCGGCACGCTTTTTCTCGACGAGATCGGCGATCTGCCGCCGAAAGGGCAAGGCGACCTGCTCCGCGTGCTCGAAGACGGTTGCTTCCGCATGGTCGGAGGCACGGAGCTGACCCGCGTGAACGTGCGCGTGGTCGCGGCGACCAACAAGCAACTGCTGGAGGCCGTGACCGCGGGGAAGTTCAGGGAGGATCTTTTCTACCGCCTGCATATCGTGCCCATCACGGTCCCGCCGCTGCGGGACCACGCGGAGGATATTCCCCTGCTCGTGGAGGCGTTCCTGGGTCATTTCACTGCCAAGCACAAGCGCCGCCGCAAGCAGTTCTCGGCGGAGGCGCTGCAGCTGTGCCAGCGATTCCCCTGGCCCGGCAACGTGCGGCAGCTGCGCAACGTCGTCGAACGGCTGGTGCTGACCTGCCACCAACCGGTGGTCGCGGTGGGCGATCTGCCCGACTTTTTGCGAGCCCACGACCAGAATGCGGCGAGTTTCTCGATCCGGCCCGGCATGACGCTGGCGGAGGTCGAGAAGCTCCTGATCCGGCAGACGCTCACCAAGGAGACGTCGAATCGCGAAGCGGCGGCGCGGATGCTGGGCATCAGCCGGCGTTCGCTGCAGTACAAGTTGAAGGAATACGGACTGCTGGAGGACCTGAAACCCCGCAACTCCGCCTGATGGCTCCAACCTCTCGGCGAATCACGTAGGAAGCCCGCTTGCGGGCGATTTCCGTTCTTAGCGCGAGAATTGCACGTACCGAGCCCGACGGGTGCATGAATTGCCCAAGTCGGACTCGCGAGGGCAGGGCGCCGGGAATGGTGTGTCCGTGCCGTCTGGCACAATGGGTTTGGCTGGAACCCTTTAGGTCAGCGGCGCGGGTTTCGGCACAGCCGATGCAGGGCAGATCCTCAGCCCGGGTCATCACGACGCCGGCGTATTGAACACTCAAACAGAACAAAACCCATGGATACGACAAAACTCACTCCTGTGACGGCCGCTCCCGCCGCAGGCCTTTCCACGCCTCCACCGGCACCGGTCCCGACAGTGCCCGCTGCCTCCGTCCAACCGGCGTCGGCTCCCGCTGTTCCGACTCCGCCGACCGCTGCCGCCGCTGCTCCCAGCTCGACCGGAAAAGGGCGGAAAACCAGGAACATGAAGAATCGTCAGAGTTCGACCGCGGTATAGTCGGACTCGGATTCCACCTCCGTCTGGATATTTCGATTCGGGCGGGCCGACGCTTCCCGAGGGAACCTCCCTCTGAGGGCATCACTGGCCGCCCGAATCTTTTTTTAGACTGATGGCAAGGCCGGAACCCGGCGTTTGCGCACCTGTAGGAAGCGCGCTTTGGCTCTCGCATGAAGCTACGGCCGACAGGTGCGCGACCTGTCCTCCGTCCTGTCCGCCATAGGCTTGGCGGCGGCGGAAGGCTCTGCGAAGGAGGATGGCAGAGGGGAAATCGCCCGCGAGCGGGCTTCCTACACAATTCGTCGAACGGTTCATATTCCTCTTGGGACAACGCCGGTCTCGGCGTGTCTTGCGGGAAAGCCTTCCCACGCGGCTGCATGGATTCGGAAGAAAGGGCGTGCACAACTAGCGTCCTAGAAGCGCAAGGAATGCACAAGACCGTCGCATTAAGCGTGCCGGACGCGGGCGGCGGTTGGTAGATAGTGTTTCAACTCATTTATAGGCAATAACTAAGTGATACCGGTCGCCGGTCGGCACGAAGTCTGCAAAGGACCGGGCATGCGAGCGACTGTGGAAAACCTGTTTGCCCTGCAACAGCTGCAACTGCAGACCGTTCCTGCATCGGCGGAACGAAATGCGAAAATCCGAAAGCTTCGGGAGAAAATTCCCGTGCCGGTCCTCAGCCATTTTGACCGGCTGATGGCGATGGGTCGCAAAGGTGTGGCGCTGGTCCACGACGGCATTTGTCGCGGATGCCATCTGCGGGTTCCCTCGGGCACGGCGGCCAGCCTCGCCCGACCGAAGGATCTTTATCTTTGCGACAACTGCGGGGCCTATCTCCTGGTGCCATTGGACGAAATCAATCCGCCGGTGGATTCAACACCACCGATGCCCGTACCGGTACCGGTTCGCAAGACGCGGAAGAAACCCGTGGCGACCGCTGTATAAGCGGGCACCCGCCCGACGCGCTTCCATGACTCTGGCGGATTTCACCAGACCCGGACTGATCGTTCCCCATCTGGTCAGCCGGGACGCCCCCGCCGCGATCCACGAACTCAGTCTCGCTCTGCAGCGGGAAGGTTGCGTGCCGGACTGGCTGCCGTTCTATCACGAGGCGCTGAACCGCGAATTCCTCCTCAGCACCGACATGGAAGCGGGCCTAGCATTTCCGCACGCCCGTCTGCCGGGGTTGCGGGAGCTGGCTTTTGCGTTCGGGCGCAGCGATGCGCCGTTCACCTGGGGTCCGGGGATTACGCATCCGGTGCGCATGGTGTTCCTGCTGGCCGTGCCGTCGGCCGCCGCGGACCAATATCTGCCGCTGGTTTCCGGTCTGGCACGGTTTTCCGGAAACCGTTCGCTGCTGGACACGATCCATGGCGCAGCCGACAGCGTAGCGCTCATGGCGATATTCCGCCAGGTTGTTTTGCCCGGCAGTGGAGTGCCGATCGTGCCGGCAGAGGCGCGCTGAAACCTGAAACTCTGGCTGAACACGATGGCTGCATTCTCGTTCCGACCAAAACTGCTTGACATGCTGAAGTCCTATTCCCGCAGGGAGTTCACGGCCGACCTGGTCGCCGGGATCACGGTGGGAATCGTGGCGCTGCCGCTTGCCATGGCCTTCGCCATTGCCTCGGGCGTGAAGCCCGAAGCCGGCATCTTTACCGCCGTCATCGCTGGCTTCCTCGACCGCATCGGCCGCGCCAACGTCTGCCCTCATATCGAAGCCGCCCTCGGGCGCGCCCAAGGCAGGAGCCCGCTGCAAAGGAGAGTTGCGGAATCCCGGCCCGTGGCGTGAACTGAACCCGCGCAATGGAACANNTTGGCCTCGCTGGCTGCCTTGTGCGGGGTGGTCGCCAGCGTCTCGATGCTGGCCGCGGGGACCGGCGGCGCGCCGCAGACGGTGCAGTTGCTGCCGGCGCTGATTCCCTACGTGCGGTTCACCATCCGGCTCGATCCGCTGGGGCTGTTTTTCACCCTCCTGGTCTCGCTGGTCGGCTTGGCGTTGTCGGTCTACTCGCTGGGCTATGCCCGCGGATTCTACGGACGCAAGAACATCGGCGTGCTCGGCGCCTTCTTCAATGCGGTGCTGCTCGCGACCACGCTCGTATTCCTGGCGGACAACGCCTTCTTCTTTCTCATCGCTTGGGAGATCATGGCGCTGACGGCCTACTGCCTCGTGAGCTACGAGCACGAGAAGGAGGAGGCGCGCAACGCCGGCGTGCTCTACTTTGTCATGTCGCACATCGGAACGGGTTGCATCATGCTCGGCTTCCTGCTGCTCTTCCAGGCCTCCGGCGACTACGGATTCGATGGCTTTCATGCGCTCGGCGACCGGATGGCCGCCGGCCCGCGCAACGCCGCCTTTCTCCTCTTCCTGGCCGGGTTTGGCGTCAAGGCGGGCATTATTCCATTGCACATCTGGCTGCCGGTGGCGCATCCGGCGGCGCCCAGCAACGTGTCGGCCCTGATGTCCGGCGTGCTGATCAAGACCGGTATTTATGGGCTGACGCGGGTGCTCTTCGATTTCATGGGCACGCCACCGAACTGGTGGGGCGTGACGGTGCTGACCCTCGGCACAATCTCGGCGGTGCTCGGCGTGCTCTATGCGTTGATGGAGCACGATCTCAAGCGCCTGCTCGCCTATCACAGCATTGAGAACATCGGCATCATCCTCATGGGGCTGGGTGCGGCGTTGATGTTTCTGCACAGCGGGCATCCGGTGCTGGCCTCGCTGGCGTTGATCGCCGGGATGTATCACACCATCAACCACGCGGTGTTCAAGGCGCTGCTCTTCCTCGGTGCGGGTGCGGTGGTTCAGGCCACCCACACGCGCAACATGGAGGAGATGGGCGGGTTGGTGAAGCGGATGCCAAAAACCGCGTTTTTCTTCCTGGTTGGCGCCGTGGCCATCTCGGCGCTTCCGCCGCTCAACGGGTTTGTCAGCGAATGGCTCACGTATCAGTCGCTGCTCCAGGGTTTCGGCACAACCTCCAGCCTGATCCGGCTGATGTTCCCGCTCAGCGGCGCGATGCTGGCCCTGACAGGCGCACTGGCGGCCGCGTGTTTCGTCAAGGCCTTTGGCATCACGTTTCTCGCGCAGCCGCGGAGCGCGCACGCGGAGCACGCCGAGGAAGCCGCCGGGCCGATGCTGGCCGGCCAGGCGGTGCTGGCGGCCGCCTGCGTGTTTCTGGGTCTGTTTCCGACGACGTTCCTGCGGCTGCTCGATCCGGTGACGCAACAACTCACCGGCCAGCAGCTCAGCGCCCAGCTCGGTCTGGCCAACGGCCTGGTGCTGGCCGGCGCCACGGCCACGGGCGGCACGGTCTCGACGCCCGGCCTGTTGCTGATGGCGGTCTGCCTGCTGCCGGTGCCGCTGGGCCTGTGGCTGGTGTTGGCGCGCGGGACGACGGTGCGCCGCGCCCCGACCTGGGACTGCGGTTTGCAGGGGCTGACGCCGCGGATGGAATACACCGCCACCGGCTTCTCGAAACCGATCCGCATGATCTTCAAGGCGCTCTTCCGGCCGCGCCGCGAGGTGCAGCGCGACTACGATTTCTCGCCCTATTTTGCCAAGAATCTCCGCTTTGACAGTCACGTGGAGGAGGTCTTCCAGACGCGCATTTACCGCCCGCTTACCTGGCTGGTCTGGCGGGTGGCGCGCAAGATGCGCGCGCTGCAGGCGGGCAGTCTCCAGGCCTATCTCATCTATATTTTCGTCACGCTGATCTTGCTGCTCCTGTTTGCGCTATGAAACCCGACGCCATCGCGATCATCCTGCAAACGGGGCTGCTCCTGTTGCTCGCCCCGCTGGTGAGCGGCCTGGTCCGGAACTGGAAGGCGAAGCTGCAGAACCGCCGGGGTCCGCGCATCTGGCAGACCTACCTCGACCTCTGGAAATTCTTTCGGAAGGACATGGTGATTTCCGAGCACGCCTCCTGGGTGTTTTCCTTCGCGCCCCACGTCGTGTTCTTCACCGCGGTGCTGGCCGGGCTGCTCGTGCCGATGGTCACCGTGCAGGCGCCGTTGAGCCTGTTCGGTGGAGTGCTGGCCCTGGTCGGCCTGCTGGCGCTGGGGCGCTTTTTCCTCGCGCTGGGCGGACTCGACACCGGCAGCGCCTTCGGCGGCATGGGCAGCAGCCGCGANNGCCGCCATCGCCGAGCCGGCGCTGATGCTGGCCATCTTCACCGTCGCCATTGCCGCGGGCTCGACGGACCTCAGCCGGATCGTCGCGGCCACCCTCGGGCCGGACTGGCGGCTGCTTAACCCGATGCACGTGCTTGCGTTCGCCGCGCTCTTCATCGTGCTGCTGGCCGAGACCGGCCGCATCCCCGTGGACAATCCCGCCACGCACCTGGAGCTGACGATGATNNGAGGCGATGCTGCTCGAGTACTCGGGCCGCAACTTGGCCTTCATGGAATGGGGTGCCTCCATCAAGCAGCTGGTCCTGATGACCCTGCTCGTGAATGTGTTCCTCCCCTTCGGCCTCGCGCCCGCCGTCGCCTCGCCCGCCGCGCTGGGGCTGGGTTTGCTGGCCTACCTGGCCAAGCTGCTGGTGCTGGCCGGCATCGTCGTGGTCGTGGAGACGACCAACGCGAAGCTGCGCCTCTTCCGCGTGCCGGACCTGCTGAGCGCCGCGTTCGTGCTGGCGGGGCTCGCGCTCTTTTCCACGTTCCTGTTTCAATAAGATGAACCCTGCAATTTCGCCCGACATCGCCGCCCAGCTCATCGCGCTTTTCGCCGTGCTGATGCTGGTAGTGCAGCTGCTCCTGGTCGTGCAGCGCATGCTGCTGACCAGCATCCGGCTGTTTGCCATCCAGTCGGTGTTCCTGGCGGGGATCGCCGCGGTCGTGGCCTATTTTCATGGCGCGTTCCACGTTTATGTCGTCGTGGCGCTGACCCTGGTCGGCAAGGTGGTGTTTCTTCCCTGGCTGCTGGACCGGCAGGTGCGGCGGATGAACATCATCCAGGAAATCGAGCCCCTGGTGAATTTCCCCACCTCCATGCTCATCTGCGGCGGGCTCACGCTGCTCGGGTACCTGGTGGCGCGTCCCTTCACGTCGCTTGAGCGGCTCGGCAACAACACCCTCGCCGTGGCCATCACGCTCGTGCTGACGGGCTTTTTCCTCATGATCAACCGCCGCAAGGCCATTACCCAGGTGCTCGCGCTGCTCACGGTGGAAAACGGTGTAATGCTCGCGGCCGTGGCGCTCACGACGTACGGCATGCCGCTGGTGGTCGAGCTGGGCATCTTCTTTGACGTGCTGGTGGCGGTGATGATTCTGGGCATCCTCGTTTACCGCATCCGGGAAACCTTCGCCTCGATGGACGTCAGCAAGCTCAGCCAGCTGAAGGGATGAGCGCCGCCCGCAATGCACGGAACTGACCTGAGCCTGCTCACGCCCCTGCTCGCCGTGCCAGCCGCGGCGGGCCTGGCGTGCCTGGTGGCCCGGGCGCGCCGCACGATGGCCGCGATCGGGGTGCTCGCTTTTGGCGGCACGCTCCTGCTGGGCGGCAGGCTGCTTCAGCAGGTGGTGGCCGGCGGGGCCGTGACAGAGTGGGGCGGTTTTCTCCGGGCCGACGCCCTCAGCGCCTGGATGGTGGTCCTGATTTCGACGGTGTCGCTCGCCACCTCGCTGTATGCCGGACGCTATTTCCAGCGCGAATTGGCGGCGGGCGCGGTTACTCCCGGCCGTGTGCGCGAGTTCTTCGTACTCACGCCGGCTTTCGCCACAGGCATGTTCCTCGTCGTGCTGGCCAACAGCCTCGGTGTGATGTGGGCCGCCGTGGAGGCCACCGCGCTGTCGTCCGTCCTGCTCGTCGCGCTGTACAACCGCCGGACGTCGCTTGAAGGGGCGTGGAAGTACGTCATGCTCGGCAGCGTGGGGCTGGCGCTGGCGCTGCTCGGGACCGTGTTCGTTTACGCCGCCGCCTGCAAAAACAATGCCCAGCCGCTCCCCAGTTTCAACTGGTCGTATCTGCAGACGGTGGCCCCGCAGCTCGACCCGCGGCTGGTTCGGCTGGCCTTCGTCTTTGTGCTGGTCGGCTATGGAACAAAGGCCGGCCTGGCCCCCATGCATACCTGGCTGCCCGACGCGCACAGCGAGGCTCCGTCGCCCACCAGCGCGATGCTCTCCGGGGTATCGTTGAAAGTCGCGCTCTACGCCCTGCTGCGCTTCCACATTCTCACCACCGCCTGCCTCGGTTCCGCGTACAGCTGCCACCTCCTGCTCGGCCTGGGACTGCTGTCCATGTTCCTGGCCGTGCCCTTCATCCTTGTGCAGCGAAACCTCAAGCGGATGCTGGCCTATTCCAGCCTCGAGCACGTCGGGCTCATCTGCGTGGGCATCGGGCTGAACACGCCCCTGACGATCGCGGGCGCGTTGCTGCACATGGGCTATCATGCCCTGACCAAGCCGGTGCTCTTCTTTGCCGCCGGCAACATCCAGCAAAGCTACCACACCCTGGAGTTGCGGCTGATCGGTCCGGGCGTCGTGAAGACGCTGCCGGTGACGGTGCTGTTCATGGGCCTGGCCGCCGTGGCGGCGACCGGGTTGCCGCCGTTCGGCCTGTTCCTCAGTGAGTTGCTGGTGATCAGCGGGGGCTTCGCGGCCGGGCAGACCGCGGTGAGTGTGCTGGTGCTGGTGGCGTTGATTGCCTGCTTCTGCGGCATCCTGACGCAGTTGACGCGCATCCTGCCCGGGCCGTCAAGGCCGGGGCGCCAGCACGACGGCGGCAGCTGGGACGGAGTGCCCGCGATGGGGCTGCTGATGGGAGGCCTGCTGCTGTTCAGCGTATGGCTGCCCCGGCCGTTGCTGGCCGTGCTCCAGGATGCGGCGGTCATTGTGGGGGGAAACCCATGACTGGACGGGAGGGAGCTTTCCAATGGAGCTGATCGCCTTGCTCGTGCTGCCCCTTTTCGCCGGCCTGGCGTGCCTGGCGGCGCGCACGCCCGCCGCCTGGGAACGGCTGAACCTGCTGGCCTTCGGCGGGCTCGCCATGCTGGCGGTCACCGTGGGCGCGGACGTGCGCGCCCACGGCCCGGTCACGGCCCTGCACGGCTTTCTTCGCGCGGACGCGCTGAGCGCACTGGTGATCGGACTCACGGCATTCGTGGCGCTGACCTGCGGCATCTACGCGGTGGGTTACCTCCGTCGCGACCGGCGCGACGGCCGCATCACCGTGGCGCAACTCCGCCGGTATTATGTGCTCACGCCGCTGTTCGTTGCGGTGATGATGCTCGTGCCATTGGCCGACAACCTCGGTGTCATGTGGGTCGCGACCGAGGGCTGCACGCTGGCCTCGGTCCTGCTCGTCACGTTCTACAATCAGAAGACCTCCTTCGAGGCTGGCTGGAAATACATCATCATCGGCAGCGTGGGTATCTCGCTCGCGCTGTTTGGCACGGTCCTGACCTACTATTCGGCGGTCGGCGTGCTCGGCGCCGACACGCAGCACGGCATGAACTGGTCGGTGCTGGCCGGGATCGCCGCCCGCTTCGATCCCAACGCGATGCGGCTCGCCTTCATTCTCGTGCTGCTGGGCTATGGCACCAAAGCCGGCCTGGCGCCGATGCACACCTGGAAGCCCGACGCGTACGCCGAGGCGCCCGTGCCCACTGCGGCGCTCCTCGGGGCGGGATTCATCAACTGCGCCATCTACGGCATCGTGCGCTTCGATGTGCTGGCGGAAAGATGCCTGGGGCACGATTTCTCCGGACGGCTGCTGGCGGGCTTTGGCATTGCCTCCATCCTCGTCGCCGCCCCGTTCGTGCTCGCCCAGCGCAATTTTCGCCGTCTCCTGGCGTATTCCAGCATCGACCACGCCGGCATCATGGTCGCCGCGCTCGGCTTCGGCGGGCGACTCGGCGCGCTGGGCGTCACCCTGCATATGCTGTTTCACGCCGTCACCAAACCCCTGATGTTCTTCTGCGCGGGCGATGTGCAGCAGCACTATGGCACGCCGTATTTTGAAAAGGTCCGCGGGGTCCTCCAGACGCTGCCCTGGACCGGCGGCCTTTTCCTGCTGGCCACCTTCGCCATCACGGGGACGCCCCCCTTCGGCTTGTTCCAGAGTGAATTCACGGCCTTGAGCGCCGCGCTGGCCGCCGATCGCGGCTGGGCGGCGGGGTTGTTTGTTGCGGGCGTGGTGACAATCTTCACCGGATTCCTCGTGCACATGTCCAAGTTGAACCTCGGCTTGCCGCGCGCCGATGCGCCGGTCCGCGCGATGGCCTGCCCGTGGAAACTCACCGCCATGGCACTCGTGGCACTGGTGGTGGTTATGCTGGGCTGCTGGCTGCCGGGACCGCTCTACCAACTCGTCGAACAAACCGCCCGGATCATCGGAGGCGCGTCATGAATGTGTTGCCGGAACTCCAGCCCGCCCTAACCGATCTGCAGGACAGTTTTCCCGGCCGGTTCACCGCCGTGCGCGCGCCGTGCCCCAACGAGGTCTATTTTCACGGCCCGATGGAAGTGGTCGCCGGGTTTTGCGCGCAACTGTACCGCAAATGGAACGGGCGGATGGTCAGTCTGTTTGCCGACGACGTCCGGGCGGCGGAGCAGGTCTTTCACCTTTATTACGTATTCGCCCTCGACGAGGCGCACGGTTTCTTCATCCTGCGCGTGCCGGTGCCGGCGGACCGGCCGGAGTTTGCCTCGCTGACGGACGCCGTCCACGGCGTCAACTGGCAGGAGCGCGAAGTCCAGGACCTGTTTGGCCTGAAGCTGCTCGGTCACCCGAATCCGCGGCGCTGCGCGCTGCATGACGACTGGCCGGAGGTGTACCCGCTGCGGAAGGATTTCGACCTGCGCGCCGTGCTGCCGCCGTTCACGGGCGCGCGGCACCATTTTCGCGAGGTCGAGGGTGAGGGGGTCTTTCAGGTTCCGGTCGGGCCGGTGCATGCGGGCATNNTTTCTGTTCAGCGTGGCCGGCGAGCCGGTGCTCTACCTGCAGCTCCGCCTGTTCTACACGCACAAGGGCACCGAGAAGCTGTTCGAGAGCCTGCCGGTGGCGCATGGCGTGCGCCTGGCGGAGAGCATTTCCGGCGATTCAAGCTTCGCTCATGCCACGGCGTTCTGCCACGCGGTCGAACGGGCCGCTGGCACGGTGGTGCCCCCGCGGGCCCGCGCGCTGCGCACGCTCTGCCTCGAATTGGAGCGCGTGTACAACCACGTCGCGGACATTGGCGCCATCTGCACGGACGTCGCCTTTGTCACCGCCAACATGCACGCCATGCGCCTCAAAGAGGCGGTGCTGCGCGTCAACGAGCAGCTCACCGGCAACCGGCTGCTGCGCGGCATGGCCTGCCTCGGCGGCGTGCGCTTTGATTTGGATGCCGGCCGGCGCGAGGCGCTGGAACAGCTGCTGACGGACCTGCCGCCCAAGTTCGAGGCGCTGGTGAACCTGGTCGGGGATTCCTCCGGCACCCGCGACCGGCTCGAAACCACCGGAGTGCTCAAACCGGAGGTGGCCCGGGATCTCGGGGTGGTGGGCCTGGCCGGCCGCGCTTCCGGGATCGATCGCGACTTGCGCCGCGATTTTTCGCATGCCTTCTACGACGCAGTGCAGTTCACGGTGCCTGTTTTCAGCGAAGGCGACGTCCAGCGCCGGCTGGCCGTGCGACGCGAGGAGGTCGGCCAGTCATTCACGATCATCAGGCAGGTCCTCGAGAAACTCCCCGCCGGGGAGTTGCACGCGGACCTTGGAGAACTGCCCGCCGACCGGGTGGGGCTCGGTTACGTCGAGGGCTGGCGCGGCGAAATCTTCCATTGGGTCCGGACCGCGCCCGGCAACCGGCTGGCGCGCTGCAAAGTCAAGGACCCGTCGCTCCAAAACTGGCCGGCGCTGACCGAGGCGATTCTCGGCAACATCGTTCCCGATTTTCCGGTCGTGAACAAAAGCTTCAACCTGTCCTATTCCGGCACGGACCGCTGACCTATGTTTAATGTTCTCCGTCAAAGTCTGAGCACCGGCGTCGTGACGACGTCCTACCCGGCCAATCCCGCGGAAGTCTCCGCCCAGGCCCGCGGCCGTCCGGAGATCGACTGGTCCGCCTTGAAGGATGCCCGGGCCGCCGCCGCGGTCTGTCCGACCGGAGCCATTGCCATCGAAGACGCCGCCGGACAGCGCCGCATCGAGTTCGATCTGGCCAAATGCGTGTTCTGCGGACTTTGTGCCGAGGTCGATCCGGCCATCCGCATGACCAATATCTGTGAATGCGCCGCCGCTGGTCGCGACGATCTGGTTGGCCGTGCGACCTATCGTCTCAATCGCGACGGGACACACGCGGAGATGGTCTCGCGGCCGGCCGCTGCCGGGAAATCGCCATTGGAACTGGCGCGAGACAAGGCGTCGCGCGAAGCTCTCGGGCTCGAGATCAAGGCCCGGACACAGAAAATGCTCGGCCGGTCGCTGCATATTCGCGAGGTGGACGCCGGATCCTGCAACGGCTGTGAAGTCGAGATCGTCGGACTGAACAGTCCAGTTTATGATGCGGAGCGCTTTGGCGTTCACTTCGTCGCCTCTCCGCGCCATGCCGACATGCTCCTGGTCACCGGTCCGGTGACGCGAAACATGGAACTGGCGCTCAGGAAGACTTACGACGCCATGCCGGCGCCCCGGCTGGTCGTCGCCGTGGGAGCATGCGGATGCAGCGGTGGCATTTTCGGAGTGAATTACGCGACCCGTGGCGCGGTTGATGCGGTGATACCGGTAGACGTCTACATTCCGGGCTGTCCGCCGAACCCTCATGCTCTGCTGCAGGGAATCCTGCTGGCCATCGGCCGGCTGCCCAAGCCTGGTTGAAGGGCCCCGGGGTGCCTTCAGACCACCCGGCTCCAGCTATGGCATTTCTTGATCCTGAAACTTGGAGTTGACCCGTTTCCCCACGCGCTGCAAACCATAGGCAAACAACGCACTTCAAATACAGTCGCAATCAGCCATGCCAAAAACAAAGACCAAAGCCCTCCGCACCCAGTTCTTCACGACCACGCTTGAATTGCTGATGGAGCGGAATGGGGTCAACCAAGTCACCATGAGTGCCGCGACGGGAATCGCTGTCAGCCGCATCAACAACTACCTTCACGGCAAGTACCGGACGATCCGGCCGGATCATTTGGCGCTCATCGCCAAGGCCGCCGGCCAGACGCCGGCCGAGAGAAACGAACTGGTGCGCGCCTACCTCCTGGACCTGCTCCCGGAGAGCCTGCAGGGGGAAATCCGCATTGAAACGGGCGGCGAGGGTGCCAAGCCGTCCAAGCAAACCGCCTCCGAGGCCAACCTTCTTCCCCGCACCACGAGGGCGGCTCTGGCCGACCTGCAGGGACTAAGCGTGCGCAGTGCCAAGGCCCGGGCTCGCATGCAATGGTTTGCGGAGATCATGCGGGAAGCCCACCCGGCCTAAGCCTGGGAAGATTGAGCCAGATGTAGGGTAGGATCACCCGATCCTGCCGTATCATCGTACACTCGTACCGCTTGGACGTTCACCGGGCTGGCGCAGATTCCGGCGCGCCCCGGAGGGTCTGCCGCAACCACCGGATCATCCGGCTGGCATAGTCCGGATCGCACCGGTCCCATTCCGTAAGCCGATGCGGCGCTCCTGGAATCACCATGAGGTCGCATAGTACGCCGTTGGCTTTGAGTTTCGCCTGAAAATTGACCGATTCCTGCAGTGGCACGGTCTTGTCCGCATCGCCATGCAGGAGGAGAAAAGGCGGCAACCCTGGCGTGACGTGATTGATCGGCGCGGTCGCGCGCAAGAGTGCGAGTGACGCGGGATTCGCCTCTTTTGGCTGGCCGAAAAGAGCCTGCAATGACGGGCTCAAGCCGCCGCGGGCGGGGAGTTCAAATTCGAAATCCGTTACCGGAGCGAAACCGACGACCGCCTGCACCCGCGTGTCGGGCGCTGCCTGGGTCGCGGCGAGACACACGAGGTGGCCGCCGGCAGAGTGGCCGAAGAGCACGATCCGGGCCGGATCGCCCTTGAATTCGGCGGCGCGCATCTTCACCCATCGGATCGCCGTCTGCACGTCTTCGAAGCAGGCGGGCCAGCGGTTGCGAGGGGCGAGGCGGTAGTTGATCGAGAACCAGGTGAAATGGGCGGCGGTGAGGGGATCGAACCAGGGACTGATGTCGGCCCCACTACCCGGTCTGTCCGTGCCACCCTTGTCGCCACCGCTCCAACCGCCGCCGTGCACGAGGATGGCGACCGGAAAAGGCCCGGGGCCCTCGGGCACGCAGGCATCGAGCAGCAGCGGGATGTCGCCTGCCCGGCCATATTCGAGGTTGGTCCGGAATTCGGCGCCAACGGCGTTTGTGAAGATGGCGGATACCCAGAGACCCGCGAAAAGCACGAGAGTTGCCTTCATTTCACTGTGGCATGCGACGACCTTGCTGAAGAGCGGTGCGCTCCCTCGACCTTGCCCGGGACCCTGAGCGTGTCGAACGGGCGTCACCGCCGATAACCGCTCTTCCGGTCCGGCCCGCCTGCGCTCTGCGAGCTCCGGCGAGGCCCAGAATCCGGGACGTGCCGCGACGAAGCCTTGGCGAAGTCGGGACGGCGTCGGATCCTCCACCTTTGGTTGCGGCAGCATACGTGTGAGGGAACATCCGGGTTAGTGGTCGCCGGGTGCGAAGCGGAACCAATCGAAATCGGCATGGCCGCTGCCGGCTGTACCGGGCAGCGCGACGGCAAAAAGTCCGATCTTCGCCCCGATCCAACCGCCTTCGCTGGCGAGGAACGGTTTAGGCAGCGCGACCAACTCCCGTCCGGGAGTGGCGAAGGCGAGGGTAAAGCTCCCATCGGGAGCCATGCGGGCCTGCAGCCTGACCGGACACGCAGGGAGTGGAGCGACACGCTCGAAGGCCCCGTCCTGAATCAACCCGCATTCGTCACCGGACGGGGCCTTGCGCACGGCGAGTGCGGCGTGGCCCTTGCCGCCCACGACGGCGAGACCGGCCAGCGCACCGGGTCGGCCGCCGGAAAAATCAATGAGGGTCTCCACCGTGAAGCCGCGGGCGGGGTATTTTTGTCCGAGAAAGTTCGGCATCCGCCCGAGGTCCAGATCCGGCCGCGGGCAAGTTGCGAGTCGCAGCCATCCGGGACGTGCCGCGACGGAAGCCCAGGCGTCCTCGTGGTTGGCGTGCCACTGCCATTGCCGGCCAAGTGCGGGCGCCGCGAACTCGTCGGACGTCGCGGGCGCGGCGGCCGGCGAGCCAACGCCGATGCCTGGTTTTTTCCACGCCGGCACGGGTTCGCCCACGCCGTTGCCGTCGTAATCCACTCCCATGAGCGGCCAGCCGTCCTTCCAGGCCACAGGCTGCAGATGGACGATTCGGCCGAACGGCCCAGTGTCCTGGAAATGCATGAACCACCATTCGCCGTTTGGCAGGTCGATCAACGCGCCCTGGTGCGGGCCGTTGATCGCGGTCGAGCCGCGCTCGAGCACGATCTTCTCCTCATAGGGACCGTAGATGTGACGGGCGCGAAACGCCACCTGCCAGCCGGTCGGGACGCCGCCGCCTGGCGCGAGGATATAGTACCAACCGTTCAGCTTGTAGGCCTTGGGCCCTTCGAGAAAAGCGTGATGCGAAGTGTGGAAGACCTCCTTGCCCTCGCCGAGCAGGTGCCGGCAGTCGGCCGACATTGGCCGCACATGGATGCGCTCCTTCTTCCCGGCACGGGAGCTGGCGTAGGCATGGATCAGGTACGCCTGACCGTCATCATCCCAGAACGGACACGGGTCGATCCAGCCTTTCGCCTCCTGCAGCAGCCACGGCTCGCTCCAGGCGCCCGCCGGATCCGTCGCCGTGGTCACGTAAACACCTTCGTCGGGCATGGGAAAGAAAACCCAGAACCGGCCGTCGTGAAACCGGATCGAAGGAGCCCAGACGCCGCAGCCGGGCTGGACCTCGGCATACCGCGGGTGCGGCACCTGCTGGATCGCATGGTTGGCCAGCGTCCAGTTGACGAGATCGCGCGAATGCAGGATCGGCAGACCCGGCGTGCAGTTGAAACTGGAAGCCACCAGCCAGAAATCTTCGCCGTGCCGGATCACGTCCGGATCGGAATAATCGGCGTGAATAACCGGGTTGCAGTAGGTGCCGTCCCCTTGGTCGGGGATCCAAGGATAAGAGGCTTGGGACGACATGAAAAGGCGCTGTTCAGTGAAGGTGATCCCGCCCCCGGCGGGACGGCCTCAAATCAGGGAACCCGCTGGAGGCGGGCGTCGAGCGCGATCGTTTCTCCAAGTCTGGTCTGCAGGGATGCAGAGTTCGGCCCGGAACGCACGCGGCACGGTCCGCCGAGCGTGGAGCGGATAGTCACCGTTGTCAGCCGGCCGTCCTTCCAAGCCAGCTCCTTGATCTCGAAGCCGCCGCGCGCGCGCAGGCCGCTGACGTGGCCGGTCGGCCACGCCGCCGGCAAGGCGGGCAGCAGGTCCAGCTCGCCGAGATGACTTTGGATGAGCATTTCCGACACGCCGGAGGTAAATGCAAAGTTGCCGTCAATCTGGAAGGGGGGATGAGCGTCGAAGAGGTTGGGGTAGACCCCGCCGCCGGGGCCGTAGTCGGTGCGCGTGTTGCCGGCCACCGGCCGCAGCAGGTTCTTCACGAGCAGGTAGGCGTGGTCGCCATCGCGGAAGCGTGCCCAGAAATTGATCTTCCAGCCGAGCGACCACCCGGTGCCGTCGTCGCCGCGAATCTCCAGCGCGCGACGGGCGGCCGCGAAGAACTCCGGCGTCGCCGGAGTGATCTGCCGGCCAGGGTAAACGCCGAACAGATGCGAGGTGTGGCGGTGATGGACATCGGTCTCCATGAAGTCCTGGAACCATTCCTGCAGCTGCCCGCGCGCGCCGATCTTGAGCGGGTAGAGTTTCGCCCGGGCGGCGGCGATCTTTGCGGCGAACCCGGGCTCGACGGCGAGGATGCGCGCAGCATCGAGGCAGTTGGTGAACAAATCCCAGATGATGGACATGTCCATGGTGGTGGCCATGCTGATGCTCGCGGGTTCGCCGTTGGGCGCGATGAACCCAAGTTCAGGCGAACCCGAGGGCGCCGTGACCAGGTGGCCGTGGCCGTCGTCGATGAGCCAGTCGAGGCAGAATTCGGCCGCGCCCTTCATGACCGGCCAAGCGCGCTCGCGGAGAAATCGCGTGTCACCACTGAAGGCGTAATACTCCCAGAGGTGCTGGCAGAGCCAGGGGCTGCTCATGGCCCAGTTGGCCCACACGGGATCGCCCGCGCCGTAGTTCCCCACCGGGCCGGTCTGGCCCCAGATGTCGGCGTTGTGGTGCGCCACCCACCCATGCGCGCCATAGTTGATCTCGGCCGTTTTGCGACCGTGGGCCGCCAGCGTGTCGATGAAGTCAAAGAACGGCTCGTGGCATTCCGCCAGGTTGGCCACCTCCGCCGGCCAGTAATTCATCTCGGCGTTGATGTTGAGCGTCCAGTTGGAGCTCCACGGCGGACGCATGGAGTCGTTCCAGATCCCCTGGAGATTGGCCGGCAGACCGCCCGGCCGCGAGCTGGCGATCAATAGGTAGCGACCGTATTGGTAAAGCAGCGTGGCCAGGCCGGGATCGGCCTCGCCCTGGACGAAACGCGCGAGGCGTTCATCGGTGGGCAGCAGGTCCGCGGCGCGGGATGACCCCAGGTCAAGGTCGACGCGGCGGAAGAGTCGCTGATGGTCGGCGACGTGGCGCGCGAGCAAATCGGCATAAGGCCGGGCCTGCGCCGCGACGAGTGGGCGCACGGCCTCGGCGGTGGGATCGCGACCTTCGCGCCCGGGCGATTTGTCGGGACCATTGAAGCTGGTGCCGGCGGAGAGGAGCAGCGTGACGGCATTGGCATTCGCGACCGCAAGCGTTTGACCGTCGATTGCCACCGTGCCGCCCTCGGCGAGGGCGCGAACGTGCAGGGCAAACGTCATCCCTTCGGGTTTCGGCCCATCATCGTAGCGGATCGGGTTGTCGGACCGAAGGTAGCTCGGATCGACGTGGGCCGGGCATTGCCCGCGCAGCACCAGGGTATCGGAGCCGACGCCTTCGGTGGTGTGGCGGAGCAGGCTGTCCAGCGTGACGCGAAAACTGAGGAGCCCCGGCTGGTCGCAGGTCAGCCGCACGACGACGAGCTGGTCGGGAAAACTGCTGAATACCTCGCGGCTGAACGTCGCTCCGCCGATCCGGTAGCGGACGGTCGCCACCGCGCGGTCCAGATCAAGAATGCGCTCGTACGCGGTGGATTCCGCGTTCTCCTCCGCCGGAAACGTCAGCTTCAGGTCGCCCAACGGCTGGTAGGATTGGTTGTAGGGCCCCTGCATTTTCTTGCAGAGCTCGTCCGCCTTCTGGTAATCGCGTGCGAAGATCGCCGCCCGGACCTGCGGCAGGACCTCGCGAGCTCCCGGGTTGTTCCAATCGCGCGGCGCGCCCGACCAGAGCGTGGCTTCGTTGAGCTGGAGATGTTCGGAAGGGACGCCACCGAAGACCATGACGCCGAGGCGGCCGTTGCCGACGGGCAGGGCCTCGGTCCAGCGCTCGGCTGGATGGGCGTACTGAAGCCGCAACGGCTCTCCGGCGCCGAGAACGCCAGCGGCCAGGATAAAAACCAGAACGGTCGGGAGGTGACTTTTCATGGAAATCGGCGGCAAGTGGGCGGCCGCGCCGGCGATCACGGGGCAACGCCTTCGATTTTCAGGGTCACGGCGTGTTCGCACGGAGCCTCGGCCGCCAGCGAGAGGAGGCGGGACCAGACAGCGCCACGAAATATGAGTGTGGTTCTCATGACTGGTGATCGTGGGGTTGATCGCGGGATCAACGGAAGATCCGTTGCGAGAAAAGATACAGGCAGTTCCGCCACTCGGGCGTGTCGTGGCCGTTGCTGTCCACCTGCCAGATGTGCGGCACGTTCTTCTCCTTGAGATAGGCGTGCACGCCCTGGGCGATCTTAATCAGGCCGTCCTTGTTGCCGCAGGAAAGCCAGAGCAGCGAGAGTTTCTGGGTGGCGGCCACCGGGTCGGGCACCAGTTGCGCCGGCGGCTTCGTGTTGGGCGCCGGGGAGAACGCGCCGACCCAGGCGAATTCGTCGAGGTGCGCGAGGCCGAAGTTCAGCGACTGCCCGGCGCCCATCGAAAGCCCGGCCAGCGCGCGGTGCGCGCGGTCGGACTGCACGGCGTAGCGGGCCTCGATCGCGGGAATCACGTCGTCAAGCAGGTCGCGCTCAAAATTGGCGAACGCGGCGCTGTGTTCAGCGCTAAAAAGCTCGCGCGGTGAGCGATCGTCCGCCCGTGCGCGTCCGTTGGGCATGACCACGATCATCGGGACGAGTTTCCCGTCTGCGAGAAGGTTGTCGAGAATGACGTCCGGGATGGCAAAGCGCTGCCATTCGGTCTCGTCACCGCCGATGCCGTGCAGGAGGTAGAGCACGGGGTATTTGCGGTCGGTGGAATATCCAGGTGGGGTGTAGACAAGCATCTTGCGCCGGGTGCCGACGGTCTTGGAGTCGTATTCGATCATCTCCGCCTTGCCGTGGGCGATGCCCTCGCGCTTCACATCAAAGCCGGCGGGCGCATCGGGGAAAGCCGGCTTGTCGTCGGGGCCGAGCACGATCGGCGCAGCCGGTACCACGGGTGTCGATACTGCATTCTGGGCGCGGCCCAGGGAAATTGTGAGGGCGGCGCAGGCCAGGAGGAATGCGATTCTGGTGATTGATTTCATTGGATACGGGTTCCGGAAATCTGGATGGTTCAGAACAAAGTGCCTCAATGGCGCGCCAGGACGGCGGCGAAAACGCGCACGCTACTGTAGAGAAGGCCGATGCTGGACAGCAGCGCAGCCGCAAGTAACTGGGAAACGGTCGGGTGTTTCATGACAAAAGTGCCGGCAGATTCGCGTCAGATGGGCTCGCTGTCAGGCCTGCCGAATTCGGACAGTTGGCTTGGGAACTGTCCCCTCATAAGGATCCTCGGTTCAACGTTTCTGCAGCCACTGTTCCAGCGGCTCAACCAAAGGAGCAGTGCCGGCGGCGGCGTTGGTGGAATTCAGCCAGATCGCGATGGTCAGCGTGCCGTCGGCCGGCGCCGCAGCATGGACGATGAGCATCCGGCGGCCGGGGTTCGGGGCGTTGAACCCGTCGTCAGGCGGAGCCGCATCGATGACGGCCAGTTTGGCGGCGGCCGGCGCGAGCAGGCGCACCTCGAGGCGGCGGCCGCGTTCGCTCAGGATCGCTCGCGCGCTACCGTCCTCGATCGAGATGTCTGCGCCCGTGGCCATCGCCCAGCGCACGTCCGCGCCGGGTTTCAGGCCGGCGAGTTCGTCTTGCACCATTACCTCTCGTTCGTGCCGCACGCGAAAGCCACGCAGGACGCGGCTGGCCTGGCCGGCGAACACCGGCGTGAGATCGACGATCGCGCACGGATTCTTGGCCGCGTCCGAAAAACCGGCAATGCGCGCCTCCCCGTCGACGCGGTGCGACTGGCCGTCGATCGTGAGCGTGTTGTGGCTGCGATTGTTGAGGCGAAAGACCTGCCAGCGCTGGGAATCCTGCCGGCGGTTCCATAGATCGACACCCCTCGACTCGAGCGATTCATAGTCCTGTGAGCCGAGATCGCGCGCCCAGCGCACCCCGTCGCATTCAAGGACGAAAGAGCCGGCGTCCATGTGCGCGTGGTTGAGATGCGCCGCACCGCCCTTAAGACCAAGGTAGAAGGCCTGTGGATCCGTCCACGAGCTGCGAAACACGGCGAGGGGATTGGTTCCGCGACCGATCCAGCGCAGTGGGAGGGCCGGCGCGGTTGCGGCCGTCCGGTCGGGCCACCAAATCGCTGCCAGCGGCAACAGCCTGCCCGACTCGCCAGGCACACCATTGGCGGAGGTTGTTCCGGTGAACTGCTTCAGCGCTTCGAGTTGCCCGGTGAGCAGCCCTGGGTTTTCAAGCCGGCGGGCAAACCAGAACAGCGCGGGCTCGATGGACCCTTCTTCGCGGCAGTCGGAAAAATTGAAAAACAGTCCGCTCGGTGCGGTCATCTGGAGAAAGGCTCCCGCGCTGGCAAGGAATCCGGCGCTGTCCGCGATGTTCCAGTCAGTCCCCAATGCGCTTTCGAGGGCGGCAACCGTCAGGACAGTGTAGCTGGTGCCGTAAGACCAGTAGCCGGGGCCCTCCGGATATACACCGGCGGGCGCATAGGCCCGCAAGCCATGGACGACGTGCGTGCGCGCGCGGGCGAGAATCCTTCCGGCGATCTCCGGCTCCTCGTCGCCCACAGCCAGCGCGCCGAGAATCACCCCGCCGAAGCACACCTGGTTCCAGTTGTTTTCATTGGTATGCCAGCCGCTGGCCGATGCGGTGGCTTCGAGGGCAGGCCGAAGGCCCTTTTCGACAATGGCCGTGCGAATCCTCGCCCGTTCCACGGGTGTAAGCTCCCCGTGCAGCCAGTCGTAGCCGAGCGCGAGTGCCGCGGTCATCTCCGCCACGTCGAGAAAGTGCGACGGGTTCCAGTCCGCGAAGGCCGCCGCCGCGAGCATTTCAGCCTCGGCGCGACGCAAGAACGCGGCGTCGCCGGTGACACGATACGCGGTGGCGAGCGCCAAGGTGCGGCGCTGGACGAGTCGCGAAATGTCGAGCAATCGGCGCCCAATCTTCCGATATTCGGCGGGCGGCTGCCTAAGGATGCTGCGCGCCTCTCCCTCGATCGCGGCCAGCAGCGCCGCGAACTGCGGGTCGGTCGCGCGCCGGGCGCGGAGTTTTTCCCAGGTCGCGGCGTCGGCGATCAGCCGGGGGTGCGTCGGACGGAGCCCAGCGAGTTCGGGCCCGGTAGCGAAACCCGGATCGACGGTCGCAGGCGCCGGTTGCGCCCGACCGAGGGTAAGTCCAGAAACCAAGACCAGTGCCGCAAATTGAATCGGCGTAAAGTGTGGAGTTTTCATCTGGACGGAGAGAAGCGACAGATTCGACCTCAAAGCTGGCCTTTGATGCCGGGAATCAGGGAGAGAAGAAAGACTTCAATCCGCTTTCCGTCGCTCATTGGCTCGCGGAAAAGGGTGACCGGCTGGCCGCCGGCTTCGCCCGTCCAGGTGAGGACCAGGCGTGGTGGGCCGCCGCGGTCGGCGGCTGCAGGTCGTGGGTCAGGCTGCAGCCGGATCCGCCAGCTTCTGCTGGGCTGCCGATCCTCGTTGATGCTTTCGGCGAGTTTGGCGGACAGTTCCGCGCTGTTCACGACCACGGCGACCTCCGTATTGAGATCGTGGGAACGTGGGTCGAGATTGAAGCTCCCGATCCAGGTGACCCGGCGGTCAATGACCAGCACTTTCGAATGCAGGGCGGCGTAGGACGGGCGGAGAAGGTACCATGTGCGATACCAGTGATCTTGCGCGGAATGGACCCGATACTCGTACAAATCCACCCCCGCCGCGAGGAGGTCCCGCCGGTATTTCTGGTAGGCGCAATACACGATGGGAACATCGGTCGTCTCCAGTGCGCTGGTCACCAGGGCGATGGAAACGTGCCGCTCACGGAGCTGCCGAAGGATCGCAAGCTCCTCCTCGCCGGGGACGAAATAGGCCGCTTCGATGAGAAGCTCCTGTCTGGCCTGCGCGAGTTCCTGATCGAGCCGGCGGGCGACCGGGCGCGTCTCGGGCGAAGAATCCTCGATCTTCCGCGGGGGATCACTGACGACGTCCCCGCGCGCCCAAACGAGCGATTGGCCGTCCTTGGCGAGATCTGAAAGATAGCGATCGCGGCCCTTGGAGTATTCCTCGTCAAACCGCTCGACGTTTTTTACCCGGGCCCTCAGTTTGCGGCGCAGTTTTTCAAGATCCGCGGCCGTCCGCGCGCGCACGCCCAAAGCCGCCGCCGGGACCGACCAGGTGCTGTTCCAATATTCGTCGAACGCCGTCGAGGCCTGCGCGGTCACCGGGCCGGCGATCAGGATGTCAAAATCCCGAAAGATCTTGTTCCCCCGGATGTTGAAATAGTCGTTGCCGACATTTCTCCCTCCAAGAATCGTGAATTCGTTGTCGACGATGAAAAGCTTGTTGTGCATGCGGCGGGTCGGATGGTAGAATTGCAGCGCGTATTCCACCAATCGGGCCCAGCGCGGGCGGAAAAACGCGGGATTGAAAACCCGCACCTGGATCTTCGGATGGACGGAAAGGGCAATCAATTCGCTGTCCCTCGCGAAATTGAAATCATCGAGCAACAGGCGGACCCGAACTCCGCGGTCGGCCGCTTCCAAGAGATGTTCTGCCAGGATGCTGCCGGCCTCGTCGGAATCGTAGATGTAATATTGGGCATCGATCGTTTCCTCGGCAGCGTCGGCCAGGGCGGTGCGGGCGACGAGGGACTCGAGCCCGAACTCAAGGATGCCAAATCCCGACTCGCCGGGATGGCGTTGCTGCGCGGGCGCCAGCGCCTGACCGAGGCGCGTGGTCTCCGGATGTTCGAAGGCGAATGACGGGGGCGCGGGTGTCGTCGAACGCAAGCTGGCGCAACCCGAGACGAAGGCGCACAGGATTCCGGGTACCAGGAACCGTGCGAGGCACCCAATGGCCTCGACCCGTCCATATTGCGATTCGGCGGGCATGGTCAGCGACGGACTAACGACCGGCCCGCGCAAAGCGACAGCACGCAGGGCACCCGGCAGCGACCTCCGAGAGACGGGTCATGATCCGAACCTGGGGCCGATTGCCGCCGGTTTCAAGAATCATGACGCGGAGCCGCACCGCCTGAAACCGGGCGATAATGGAAATCGCAGCTGTTCACCTCTCAAACGCCAGGGCGGGAATTTTCCGCAGGGGGTCCCCTCATCGACCGGTTCCCTGCAAAGCCCTCGTTCGTGTCTGTTGAAACCGCGGGTTACCTGGCGTTTACCGGAACAACGGAGCTGAAATGGTACGCCCCCGATCCGACGCGAAACACGGCCCGGCCGCTGTCGAAGCGCAGCAACGAAACACCGCGCGACTGGGTCGCAGGTTGCTCGCTTTCCTGCACCGCCTCCGGGCTCGTCGCGGGGACAAGGATGGTTGCCTGCGTGTTCGGCGGCACCTCGGCGTCGAGCCGGAAATGCTGACCATCAATTCTCCAGGCGCTGCTGATGCGTCCGGAAACCGAATCATAGCTTGCTCGCGCCCAGGTCAGTCCCGCTACGACGGATGGTTGGATCACCAGCGACCGAAAGCCCGGCGAATCAGCGTCGATTCCCGCGAGATAGCGGTAAAGGTACTCCGCGACGGATCCGAATGAATAGTGATTGAATGAGTTCATCGCTACTGTCTGGAACCCCGCTTCCGGAGTCCAGCCGTCCCAACGCTCCCACACGGTGGTCGCTCCGTTTTTCACCTGGAAGAGCCACGACGGATAGGTCTCCTGCAGCAGCAGCCGGTAGGCCGCGTCGTCCCGCCCGGCGAAGTGCAGCGCCGGCAGCAGCCGTGGCGTGCCGACGAAACCCGTGCCGAGGTGCCAGTCGCGCTTTTGCAGCTCCTCCACAAATCTTGCGGCGGCCTTTGGTTTGGACTCGTCGGTCAGCAGATCCATTGAAAAGGCCAGAGCATAGCCGGTCTGGCTGCTCTCGCGGATGGCGCCGTCAGGGAGCACGAAGGCGCGTTGAAACTCGGCCTTTCTCGTCGAGTACAGCTGGGCATAGCGGGCGGCATCGGCCGGGCGCCCGATGGCCGCGGCCATTTCCGCCATGAGGCCGGACAGGTAGGCGCAATAGGCCGAATCGATCACTTCGACCGTGGCTCCGCCGCCGAGGTTCAGGTGGTCACCGAGCCGGCGTCGGGGAGCGGCGCCGGTCGCGGGCTCGGACCCGAGCCAGGCCATGTAGCGGTCCATCGCTTCAAAATGGCGCTCGATGATCCGCGTGTCGCCATACACGCGATAGAGGGCGTGCGTGCACAGGAGGGTCGCATCGCTCCAGCCGGTTGCCGTCCAGAGCCGGCCGAATGCCGGCGCGACGTTGGCAAAGCTGCCGTCCGGCAGCCGCGCATCGACCGCGAGGGTCGTGAGCCAGCGGGTGAAGAAGCTCGCGATGTCGAAATTGTACGCCGCCGTGCGGATGAAAAACTGCGCGTCGCCGCTCCAGCCCGCTCGCTCGTCGCGCTGCGGGCAGTCGGTGGGCACCTCGAGGTAGTTCCCTTTCTGCCCCCAGACGATGTTTTGAAAGAGCTGGTTCACGAGCGGGCTGGAGCACTCGAACGCGCCCGTTCGCTCGAGGTCCGAATGCACCACCACCCCCGTCACGGCGTCGAGGCCGGGTTTGGACTCCAGCCCGGTCACCTCCGCGTAGCGGAAGCCGTGGAAGGTAAAGCACGGTTCGAGCGTTTCGGTCCCTTCGCCGTGCAGATAGTACACGTCCGTCGCGTTTGCGCCGCGCAGGTTGGAGGTATAAAGCGTGCCATTCGGATTCAGCATTTCGCCGTGCCGGACCATGACCTTCTGCCCCGCGCGGCCGCTCACCTTCAGCCGGACCCAGCCAACCATGTTCTGCCCGAAATCAATCGTATAGGCACCCGGCCGGGACTCGGTGATGGTATGTGCCGGCAGCTCTTCAGAAATGCGCGTGGGTTCGGCATTCGCCGCCTCGACCACAAACTCTGACGGCGGATGCCGGGGATCCAGGGCGCGCAATCCGGTCGCCACCGGCTGCCAGCTGGAATCATCGAAACCGGCGCGCGCCCAGCCGGCGGATTGCCGTCGCGCATCGATCTCGCAGCCCAGCATCAGGTCCGCGTGCCGGATCGCCCCTTGCGCCGCCCGCCAGGTCCCGTCGCTCCCGACGATCGCGCCCGTGCCGTCCGCGTACTCGATCTCGAGCTGCACGCGCAGCCGCGGATATCCGCCATAATAATAACGCTGGCCGGTGTAACCCAGCACGCTCGCATACCAGCCGTCGCCGAGAGTCGCGCCGAGCACGTTTTCGCCCCGGCACATTTGTGCAGTGACGTCATAGGTCTGGTATTGCACCCGGGCCCGGAAATCCGTCCAGCCCGGTGTGAAATAGTCGCGTCCCACGCGCGCGCCGTTCAATTGCAGCTCATAGACACCGAGGGCGGTGCTGTACACCGTCGCCTGGCGCACCGGTTTCGTGACGGGAAAGCTCTTTCGCAGCAACGGTGCCGGCGCCAGCCAGCACGTGAACGTCTGCGGCGGTCCGTCCCACGGATTGCGCTTTCCCGGCGGCGCGACTAGCGGTTTCCAGTCGTGATCATCAAACCCCCGCTCGTTCCAATGGGCGGGCGGCGCGACCGCGAATTTCCAGCGGGCATCGACCGCCACGATCTGCGGCTCGCCGTCCTCGAACTCCAGCCGCACCTCGCCGAGCGCCGCGGGCTGGTAGCCGTCGCGTTGGGTAAGCTCCAATCCGACGACGTTTTCACCAGGGGCCAGCAGTGAGGTCACGTCGGCCGGCGCGATCTGTTCCCAGCGCGTCACCGTTCCCGCGGGCCGGGCATTGACGGTGATGATGCCGACCTGATCGGCGGTGAGCGCGAACGTGGCGCGGGCGAGCTTGCGCCTGGCCGCCAAGGTGAAGGTCCCGCGGAGATACGCCGTGAGCGGCGCGGTCCTTGAGGGCGGCAAATCGGCGTACACCCAGGGCTGCTTGGCGAGCCGCTCGCGCGTCCCGTTGTCAATCGTTGAGCCATCCGTCGGCGGGCTCGCGTCGAGCCCGATCCACTGGGCGGACCAGTCGTCTTCCGCCAGCAGGCCGACGCTCCAATGCGCCGGCTCGCTCCACTCGCTTGGCGCGCCCGTGCCATCCCAGACGCGCAGCTTCCACCAACACCGCTGCCGCGCAGTAAGCGGCCGGCCCGCATAGGCGATTTGCTGCATTCGGTCGGAATTGACCTTCCCGGGGTCCCAGAGATCACCCGTGTCCCGCGCGAGCAGCTCGAGCGACGATGCGACCATGATCTGGTAGGCGGATTGCCGCACGCCGCGGGCGCCGGCTTCGGCCTCGAGAATCCATCCGAGCCGCGGATGGAGTTCACCGATCCCCTCGGGATTCGCCCGATATTCGCAACGCAGGTGAATGACGGACACGTGCGCGATCAACGACGGGGTCGCGCTGGCGGCAAAGCCGAGCAGAATCGGGAGAATTCTCCGTAGGTTCATGGGGTGGAGCGTGGGGCGGGTGGGGGCGTGCCTTTAATCTAGCGAGAGATGAGGCGGGGCGGCACGCGCAAAATCCGACCAAAAAAGTCTTCTGATTGACCGGCCCCTGCAAAACCTCTCAAGGCAACAGGCCCATCGGGTCCGGTTTTCCGGTCAACTCTGCCGTTGACAGTCGCCCCCGGAACCCGGCAAACCGAGCTTGGTTTGCGGGCATTGCTTCCGCGGGCTCGCAACAGAACTCAACCCTCCAAGGAGTCTACCGCTATGAAGAAGCTCTTATTAACGCTCGCGTTCGCTGGCCTGGTGGCGCTCGGCGCGACGACGGTTTCGGCGCAAGTGGCGCCCAAGTCCGTGATCCACGTGATCACCGTTTCATGGAAGGCCGGCACCACGCCGGAGCAAATCAAGGCGGCCCTCGACGGCGTCCAGGCGCTGCCGGCTCAGTTCAAGGGCATCACGCACGTTTGGACGAAGTCCATGAAGGTTCAAGGCGGCAAGGCCAACGCCATCGTGATGGAGTTCGTCAACGAAGCCGCGCTGGAAGGCTATTCTGGCAGCGAGGCGCAGAAGGAATGGTATAAGACCTACCTGCCGATCCGCGAGCAGAGCACGACGTTCGACATCACGAACTGAATCTCGCGTTGATTTGAGTGCTCCAAAGGGCTGCGATCCGGCGGCCCTATTACCTCCCGCAACAGGTTCGGGAAATCTGCCCGCGATGAGCGCGCAGCCGGCTACGGCTGGCGCTCGTTGCCCCAGAGGGTCGGGCTGTTGCCGTGCGCCTTCCGCCAGGCATCCCGCCAGAGATGGATGTCGGAGGGCGTGATGGCAGGCAGCGGCTGGCGCTCCTGCTTGGTGAAAGACCGCGGGAGGGGGCTGGCAGTGTCTTGATACCAATAGGCGACCGAGGCCAGGTCGAGTGTCAGGTTGTTGTTGTCACCGTGCTCTATCGTGTAGCGGCAGGACTTTGCAAAGTAGATCGGATCGGCGATGTGGAAGCGGTACAGATGGGTCCGCCCGAGCCAACCCGTCTCATTGTTCACCCGGGCGTAGCCGAAGTACGGATGCTGGAACAACTCCTTGGGCGACCAGGAAGTGTTGAAATAGTCCTCCGTGCCGGTGCCGTTCAAGGTGGGCTGGGTGTCGCCATCGATGAAGATCATCTCATCCCCCTCGCCGTACCACATGGTGCTCGGGCAATTGACGTAGTAGTTGACGCCGACGAGGTGGCCCCGGCCCTTGATGTCGGCAAAGACATAATTGCGTTTGCCGTCGAGGTTCTTCCCGGATGGGCCCAGCAGGCCCCACTCATTCTCACCACCTGGCAGGGCCTCGGTCACCTGATGATTGTACCAGGCGTGGAACCGGCCGAGATCCGGGGGCAGCTGCGGCACCTCCGCGTAATCGATGTTGAAGTAGAGGGCATCGATCTTGCGGCCGCTCTGGTTCTCGATCTCGATCCTCGCCCCTTCGGAAAAAGGCATCGCAAAGTAGCTGACGTAGGATCTTCCCCAGCCTGGGGTGGCGGCCAAGGGGGCGCTCACGAAATTGTAGGCTTCGCCCCAGCCATTGCCAAAAAACGCGCCGACCGGCGCCTCGACCGAGGGAAAGGTTTTTCCGTCCCAAAACATCCGGATGATGACATCGTTGCGATTCAGCGTGTCCGCCCCGGGGGCCAGGGTGATCCAGATGTGCGTGATGATGCCGGCGCCTTTCACCTCCATAATGTTCACTTTGGCGCCGTCCGCGACGCCGCTGACGTTGTCAGCGTTGCCGCCGGAGCGATCGTAGCTGCCGACGCGCCTCGATTTGAGCTCGGGGCGGATCTTGGCGAGCCCGACAAATTCGCTCGCCGGTTCCTGGGCCAGGAGAACGGTTGCCGCCAAAAAAGTCGCCGCGATCGGGAGGATGAATGGTGTTTTCATAACGAGGTAGACTGAGGTTTTGCGATTGAACAATGGGTCGCGCCTGGCTGAAGCAGGTGATGGGGAGCGTTGTTGCTGGTTGGATTTTGCGATGGGTTGGTTTCCACCGGCGTTCACACCTTTGGGGTATACTTGATTTCGCGGATTTCGATAGCCCCGCTGGCGACCTCGGCAAACGGCTGGCCGTTCTTGATCCCAACCGTGCCGTAGCCGGTGGCGGTCGCGAGGAAACTGCGGAAATCTCCGTTGATCGCAGGCCGAAGGTACAACACCTTCTCGACCGCATCATAACGCGCGCCGCTGAGCGCCTGGAGCAGCCCGTAGGAGGCCATCGCCCGGGCGTACCAATGGCCGCATTCGTACTCATCGAACGGATTGCGAGTTCGCCCGTCATAGCGGGCCCGAAGCGTGCGCACAATCGAAAGCCCTTCGTCAATCATGCCCTCAAAGATCAGGCCGCAGGCAACCTGATACTCGATCCCTGTCCAGACCTCGTCGCTGTACGGGAACGGCAGCGACAGCTTGTCGCCATCCGGCCAGGAGCAGAGAATGAGGCCGCCTTCGTTGCCACAGGCGTAGGTCGGCCGCTGGGTGTTGACGTGGCGTGACAGGTCCGTCTTGAAGTTGTGCTTATAGACGGACGCGAGGGCGGTGCGGGTTTTTTTCGCATCCACGATGCGTCCCAACCCGCAGGCGTGCGCCTCGAATTGCCCGAGGAGCTGGTCGGAAAGGCAGCCCGTGCCGTACTGGTACTTGGGCCCTTCCTTCTCGCAGAGAGCGATCGCCTCGGACGAAGTGTAGATCCCCTTGAGCTGTTCGGGATCGTCGAGCGGTGGTTTCGCCTTGAGATCTTTCCAGCGGACCCTTTGGAAGAACCAACGATTGTTGAAGAGCTTTGTCTCGAGGTAGGATCTCGATTTTTCCGCGAGCGCCGCATAAGCCGCCGTGTCCTCGCCAAGCGCCTGGCCCATCAGGACCATCGCCCGAAGCGCACCGAGGTAAATGGACGTGCACATCGCATCGGGTCCCCAGAACTCGATATCGTAGGTGTTGTGGTGGGGCTCAACGAGCGCTCCGAGATGGTCCGGATCCCACGTCGAGATGCAGAACTCCAGGCTTTGCTTCATTCGCGGCCACAGGCTGCGAAGCCACGCCGTGTCGCCCGATACCCGCCAGTCGCGGTACATCCGCATGAGACCGCCAAGCTGGCCGTCGGCCGCCGCCGGCCGCTTGTGCGGGCCTTGGATCGCCTGGATCGGCAGGGGGGCGCGGAACGTCTGGTTCCCGGATTCGTCCTGGCACTCGCCGAATTCAGTCTGGCGGAAGGTGCGCTCCAAGTCAGGGAAAAGGTGCGCCAGTGCCTGGGCGTAATTCCATACGTGGGTGCACGAGCCGTGGCAGCATCCGCTCTCGTCGTGGCAGCCCTCCCAGGCCCAGAGACGGCCGTCCTCCTGCCGGAGAATCGTGGGGGTCTTGAGGATGCTCAGGTTGGCGGCAACCGCTTCGACGGCTTCCTTGCTCAGGTCGGTGGCGTAAAAGCAATCGGTGAAACGCCGCGTGTTCTCCCGGAGCGCGGTGACTTCACGCTCCCAGAGCGAGCGGACCGCCGCGAGATCCGGGAATGCCGTGGCATACCACGGCTTGTAGTTCCGGCGGCATGCGCACTCGCTGCCGCACGCGCTTTCGCCGGCGCTGTCACCCCACGGGGTCGCGGGGATGCGGACATCCGACGCCGGTACGTACCATGAAAAGAGCACCGTCACCGTCCTGGTTTCTCCAGGCGCCAGGGCGAACGGCACCAGCAGGCTTGCCCCGGGAGATGGCGTTCCTTCCGCCGGAACCGGCCGGTTACCGCAGAATCCCGACGCCACGTCTTTCCACGTCTCCGTAAGGGAGTCGAACCAACCACCGCGGAACCATCGGCCGTTGATCTTCGTGTTCGCGTCCGGCGAGATGGCGGAGAAGTATCCCTCCTCGTGGGGTTTGTCCGGGAGGGAATTCTGGCGGAAGGTGAACCCATTCGGCAGCGTCTCAACGGACGACAGTTTGCCGTCGCCGCGCGACATGAAGTTCTTTGCGTTGAATGAATAGACGCAATCGATGGCGCCGGGACTAGTGTTGCGAAACGAGAACTCGAGCGCGGCCACCGGCAGGCTTGAATGAAACGAGTCCCCGGGCACAAACGGACTCCACGCCCGCAAAACGACCTCCACCGGCAGACTGGGATCGGTCAAGGTGATTTCCGCAAATGGGAACCGGCTGGCGAAGGCTGCCTTGGCGAACCGGGGAAGTCCGTAGGTGGTGCCGCCACCACCGCTGGCGGAACCCGCGTATTCCGGTCCCTTCAGGCCGAACTTTTTCCAGCTGGGTACGGGTCCCTCAAGAACGCGCGCGGTTTCGACCTGTTTGATCCAAAGCGCGGAGAAGACCTCCCGGGGTTCATTGAACACATCGGCCTGGTGATGAAGCGAGAGATGTGAGAGGCAACCACTTCCCTCGATGCATATCATTCCGGCGCCGATGCCGCCGAGTGGAAAGGCGACCCGGCTCAGGTGCGGCCCTTCAAATGTGTCTTTGGAATTCAAGTCCGAGTCCGTCGTGGGCGACGGCTGGCCGGCGGCGCAGTCGCCGCTCGCCAAAGGAAGTGCCCCGGTCGCACCCAGAATGGTCAGGACGCCAGGGACCCCGGCAGATACCTTGATGAATTCGCGGCGGGCCATGGTTCTTTTTTTCATGATTGCACGGTGACTTTCGGAACAACGGAAAGGTCCTTGGGCGCGGTTATTTGCCAGATTTCTCCGGCAACTCGATGCTCTGATGAGTGCGCGCCGACTCGCGCGCGGCATCGAGGATCTCGGTCACAATAAGATTGGTCTCCAGCGAGGAGAGCGGATGCACGGGAATCTCTCCTCTGGTGACCGCAATGAAATAGCCAATGGGCTCGCGATGATTCGCATCGAGCGGCGCCGGTTCGAGCGCGCAAGCTTCCCCGCCGGTCTTCCTCAACTGCAGCGCCGTACGATCCACGACCTGAATTGCGCCGCTGACGCCGTAAATATCCATGTCCTTCCGCCCGATGGGCCAGTTCCACGAAGCCTGGATGACGCATTGGGCGCGGGGGTAGCTCAGGATGACCGTGGCATCATCATCCACCCTTGGGTACACCTCCGGCTTTAATTGCTGGGTCACCGCAGTGATCCGGCTCGGGCGCTGTCCCTGCATCAACCACGTGATCAGATCCGCCCCGTAGCAGCCGAAATCCATGAGCGCGCCCCCGCCATTGAGCTTGGGATCGGTCAGCCAGACGAGGAAGGACTCGGGGCAGCCGATTTCCTTGGGGCCCTGGTGTCCATCGCGGACGACGATCTTGCGCAGTTCGCCGACAGCGCCCTGTTCGCACGCGAGGGTGTAAGCGAGCTGGTGTGATGGGTACCAGGTGGTTTCATAGTTCACAATCACCTGGATCTGGTGAAGCCTCGCGGCCCTCTGCATGGCGCGGGCGTGCTCCATCGAGACGGCGAGCGGTTTTTCCATCATCACGGGCACCCCGTGCGGGGCGCAGGTTTCGACAACCTGCTTGTGATCGAAGGTAGAGGTGAACACCGCCACGCCCTCCGGTCTGGCGGCAGTAAGCATCGCCTCGAGGTTCGAGAACAGGAGGCTCGGCGGGAGGTGAAAGCGTTCGGCGTACTGCGCTGCGAGGGCCGGCTTGGGTTCGCATACGCCCACAACCTGAACATCGCTCCGGGCGAGTGCGTCGGCGAGGAAGCCGTCAACATGGCCATGGTCCAGGCCCACGATCGCCAGACGGAACGGGACGGGTGCCGCCGCAAGTCCTTTGATGGCGGCGAACAGAATCAAGCTAAGGAATATAGAGCGCTGGTTCATTGACTTTGGGTATTAGGCGAGAAGTGGCACGGGTCTCCCGACCCGTGGAAAATCGGAACATGGGTCGGGAGACCCATGCCACGCAACTGACGCGAGGAGGCGGGTGCGGCGACCCCGCCCTACAACGACCCACTGGACGAGTTTCGAAACTGCGCACAAATGCTGCTCCGGTTGCATCAAGCTGGTCAGACCAGCCCCCAGGCGCGCAACTGTTCGAAGTCGAGCCGAACTGCTTCCAAGGGTGGGTAGCTGTACTCTTCCTGCTCAACCACGTAGTATTCGACCGCGCCGACGGCTTGGGCGGCGGCCAGGACCTTGGGATAGTCGACGGGCCCGCGGCCGAGCTCCTTGGCATCCTTGAGATGGAGGAGCGGCAGGCGCGCGCCGAGATCGTAGATGGCCTGCACCGGGGAGTATCCAGCGAAATGCGTCCAATAGAGGTCGACCTCCGCCTTCAGGTTGCGCGGTTCCGCGGAACCGAGAATCCATTCGAGGACCGGCCGCCCCTTGAGGAGGGCGTATTCTCCGCCGTGATTGTGGTAGGCCAGCTGGAGACCGAAGGCGCGAAGCGTCTCGCCGTACTCATTCAGCAGCTCGCCGATCTTCTGGCAGGCGGCTACGGAGATAAACCGTTCGGCCGGCAACCAAGGCAGAACGATAAAGGGACTCTTCAGGAGCAGGGCTTCGTCGATGATTTCCGGCAGGCGCGACTGCAGGTCTCCGAGACCAACGTGCATACCGCTGACCTTGAGCCCGAGATCGGCAAGCACTTTTCTGGCCTCGGCGACGCCGAGGTTACCGTAGCCGGCGGTCTCGACGGCCGGGTAGCCGATGGCGGCAACCGAAGACAACGTGCGCGCAAAATCGGCCTTCACGTCATCGCGGAGCGACCAGAGTTGGAGGGATACAGATGCTTTCGATTGGGTGGTCATGAAGGGGCGGGGGGAGATGGGTTGGTGGTTGAAGATCACTGCCAGTCAAAGGCGGCTGTGACCAGTCCGGGTTTTGCGGCACGCAGCGCGGCGTAGATGCGGGGCGCCTCCTGCGGTGTGCAGACCTCGCTGATAAGGTCGCGGGTGTTCAGTTGTCCCCCGGCAATGAACCTGAGCACCGCTTCGATATCGCGGGGTTGGTTGTCGCGGGGAAAAAGCACCGAGAGTTCGCGGTAGAACGCCTGGTGGTAGTCGAAGATCACGTCCTCGGCGTAGCTGCCTTGAATGACAAGCCGGGCCGGCTCCGTGAGGGAGTTGTCCCACGGTTTGCTCTTCACCAACCGCACGGACTGTTGCAGCACGGGAGGGGCGCCCGTCGAGTCGACCACCACGTCGGCACCGGTAGGCTGCCGCTGGGCGAAGGCTGGGACGAGCCCCTCAGTGGGGACCAGGGCCTCGATGCCGGCCGATTGCGCCAGGGCAACGCGGGACGCGTCAAGATCGGCTGCGACCACACGGGCGCCGGCCAGTCGGTGGAGTCGGGCGGACAACTGGCCGATGGGACCGAGTCCGACAACAGCGACCTCCTCGTGGGGCTGGGTCTTCGCCACGCGGACACCCCGGTAGGCGATGGCCGCAAGCTTCGCCAAGGCCGCACTGAGCGGGTCGATCCCTGCGGGAAGCGGAAACACGCTTGCAGCCGAGCGCAGGGCATGGGCGATGTGTCCGCCCCAGGCCAGCGCGCGGTCGGCTTTCTCGGTGCCCTGGCAAAAGACGAGTGTGCCCTCGGGGATCGTCACGCCCGGCCCCCGGGCGCCGATGCGACCGATCATCGAGTATCCGGGAATGTAGGGAAATGAGACCCCGATCTGGCGTCCGGCAAGACAGCGCATCTCGGTGCCGGGACTGATGGGGGTATAGAGCGCCTCCACGACGAGCTCACCCGGACCGGGTTCCGGGATATTTGCGGCGACGAGTTCGATGTGGTCGATGCCGGTGGCAAGCAGGGCGGTGGTTTTCATGCAGTGAGGTGGTTACTTAAGATCTAAGGTGTGGAGAGTGACGCGGGCGGCTGAGAGGCGAGCTGCACAAAGGCCTCGATCAGGCGGGGCACCTGCGCGGGATTGACCCGCAGGTAGCGGTCGCGACCGCCGGTCTGGGCGTCGAATCGCGTGAATCCGTCCTCCTCAATCTTCACACCTCCCGGCGGCGAAAGGTCGAAATAATCGCGGTCAGGATACACGGCGTAGAGCACGCTGGTGAGATCCCAGCAAGGCCGGTTGTGGGGCGGCGGATTGAAGAGGCAATAGGCCTCGGCCACCGGGTGGTGTTTCACGTAACCGTAGTCGCGCTCGATGCTCGCGGAGGGATAACAGAGGGCCAGGCCGACCTCCTTGCCGCTCCAGACGATCGGGGTGGGCCAGAGCCGCGCAGTATCCCGGGCTGCGGCCTGGTCCTGCATCACGTTGAACTCGTAATCTCGCTGGTCGGATCCAAACGTGCCCGCCATCACCGAGAGGAATTTCACTTTGCGGTGCACCAATTCGACGCCGTCGAGCGGGGAGATCGCGTCGGCTGGCGACCTCAAGAGAGCGGCCAGATTCGAAAAATAGCCCACTTGCACGACCACCACCGATTGATCGGGCTGGGCGCTGAGAACCTTGCGCAAGAGGGTGGCCGCGGCTGGTGCTTCGCTGCTGCGTTTGAGGGCGTGCGGATAGCGGGGTTGGCCCTCGTCCTGCACTTCGGCGAGTTTGAGGTAGCGACCCTGCTCATACCGCAGGCTGGTCCGGGTCATTCCGATTGGGATCGAAGGTCGCCCGTAGAAATGATTCACAGCGTCCACGAAGGGTGCGGTGAGTTCGTCGGGCGTCGTAACGGTGACGGCGAGCAGTTCGCAGCGACCCCGGCTCTGCAGCGAGTGCAGCATCGCCAGCGCAAGCACGTCGTCCACATCGTTGCAGATGTCCGTGTCGAAGATGATCTTCACGGGCGGGGCCGGGGGAGGCTGGACGTACGCATCCTGACCGGAGGCAAGCGCCCCGGAGACCAGGAGCAGGAGGGACAGGCAGGCGCGTGGGGTCATCGTTTCACCGGCAAGAGTTCGACGATTTTGTGGAATCGGCGAGTTCAAACCATAACCCGGCGCGCCTGCAGTTGGTGGCGAATGGCACCTTGGCATGCGGTTCGTGCGATCCGCGCCTCCTCCCTATCGCCGGCCCGCACCATCACATCTTCGGCTGACCGGCACCGCGGGGAGTTCCGTCATACGATCACTGGCAACTGGCCGGGTGACGCGGCGGCGTTTGTAACGCATTGCGCTACAGAATGGCACGGGCGGCGCTCGCCGGGTTGCGGCCTATTCGGAGCGCGGGGCGGCGCGGGGCGGCGCGGGGCGGCCAGAGCCATGAGTGCGGAGTTCCCCAATGTCGGGCCTCCTGCGCTGCCTCGTCGGTTCTGTAAAAACGCAGGAGAAGATCGGGTAATGTGCCTCTCCCGATTGCGGCTCCCCCGGTCTAGAATGGACCGCGCGCACCGAGCACGCGGGCGGGCAGGAAGAGCAGCGCCTTGATCAAGGCAAAGGTCGCCTGGACGCAGACCCCGAGGAGCCGGAAGGGAAGGGCGACGAGCCAAGCCAGCGGAGCCAGGACGGCGGCCAGCAAGGCCAGCGGCCAGCAAACGACGAGCAGCAGACACCAGAGCAGAAAGACGGCGATGATTCTCATGGTGGTAATACTTGGATAACCCCGGATCGCGCCTCCGGGTTACAAGAATCTTAGTGGCAGGGTTCCTCCTGTCAGGCAATCCCGTTCACCTCGGCCCGCCCTGCCTGCTCACGATAAGCTGGTCGAAGCTGTCAGCCGCGAAGCCTTGAAGGTTCTTCAGGTGTCCCCAATCCAGCCCCGAGCATTGTAAAACAACTTCATCCAGGGACTGTCCTCGCCCCAGTCGGCCGGGTGCCAGCTCATGGCCACCGTGCGGAAGACTCTCTCGGGATGCGGCATCAGGATCGTGACGCGGCCGTCGGTCGTGGTGAGCGCGGTGATACCGAAGGGTGAGCCGTTAGGATTCAGGGGATACAGCTCGGTGATTTCGTGCCGGTTGTTGACAAACCGCGCGCAGACGAGACCGGAATCACTGCAGGCCTGCGCCGCGGCCGCGTCGGGAAACTCGGCGTAGCCTTCTCCGTTGGCAACGGCGATCGGAATAACCGAGCCTTCCATGCCGGCAAAGAACACGCTGGGGCTCGGCTCGATCTTGAGCGAGGCGAAGCGGGCTTCGAAACGCTCGGACTGGTTCTGCACGAAGCGGGGCCACAGGTCTGACCCGGGAATGATCGAGCGGAGGGCGCTCATCATCTGGCAGCCGTTGCACACGCCGAGGGCAAACGTGTCGGCGCGCTCGAAAAACGCCGCGAACTCCGCGCGGGCCCGGTCGTGGAACAGGATGCTCTTGGCCCAGCCTTCGCCGGCGCCGAGGACATCGCCGTAACTGAAGCCGCCGCAGGCTACGAGTCCGCGGAAGTTCTCCAGCGAGATGCGGCCCGCCAGGATGTCAGTCATGTGGACATCGATGGCCTTGAAGTCTGCGCGGGTGAATGCGGCGGCCATCTCGACCTCGCTATTCACGCCCTGCTCTCGGAGTACGGCCACGGAGGGCCGACCCCGAGAAGTTCCAAGTTTCAAGTGCCAAGTGCCAAGTCCAACCGACGGAGAAGCGAAACCCGGCTTCGCTTTATGGACCCCGGACTGCACGGGGTCAGACGTCGTGCCCTTCGTGTTTTTCGCGGTGAAATCAAACGTGATTTTCGGTGTAATCCCCGGATCCGCGGGATCCAACTTCAGCTGAAACTCCTGCTCGGCACATCTGGGGTTGTCGCGCAGCGTCTGAATGCGGCGGGTGACGTCGGACCAGACGGCGCGTAGCGCAAAGAGGTCTTCGTCGAGGAGGACCTTGCCATTCTGGCGAACCCGGAAGGCGTGGTCGTGGTTGAGCGTGCCGATCGGGGAGACGGCAGATTGAAGATCGAAAGAGCGGAAGACTCCGAGGACGTATTCGAGATCCGCGGAGCGGACCTGGATAACAGCGCCGAGCTCCTCGGAGAAGAGCTGGGCAAAGGCGTTTTCCGAGGAAAGATCGCGCACAGGCGAGCCTCCTTGAACCACAGAGGACACGGATTCAGAACTTGGACCTTGGCACTTGGAGCTTGGAACTTCCGCTCCTGCGACTGACGCGGATGCGGACCTTGGACCTTGTAACTGGGAACTTGGGGGTTCCGCTCTTGCGGCTGCCGGCAGCTCCAGGGTCACCCCCACATGCCCCGCGAAAGCCATCTCAACGGCCGTGGTGAGCAGGCCGCCGTCGGAACGATCGTGATAGGCGAGGAGCTTCTTCTCGCGGCCGAGCTGCTGGATCGCGTTCCAGAAATCCTTCAGGTCAGCGGCACTGTCCACGTCTGGCGGGGCCTCGCCCATCTGCGAGACCACTTGCGCGAGGATGGAGCCGCCCAGGCGGCTCTTTCCGCGACCGAGGTCGATCAGGAGGAGGACCGTTTCGCCAATCGGCTCAGAGGTCTTACAGGAGGTAACTGAGCCAACAGAGGAGGGAGAATCCAGGCTCTTGGATAGGGTGTTCTCCGTTCCCTCCTGTGAGGTTGCTTTGGCTGAATCGTAGCGAAGCTGCGGGCTGAGCGAGAGGCGGATGTCGGCGCATGGCGCGAAGGCCGACACGATGAGCGAGATGGGCGCGATGATGCGCCTCTCGACGGTCCCCTCGTTCCAGACGGTGCTCATGCTCATCGAATCTTTGCCAACGGGGATGGTGATGCCGAGCGCCGGGCACAGCTCCATGGCCACGGCCTGCACCGCGGCGTAGAGATCGGCGCCGTCACCGGGGACGGCGGGCGCGGCCATCCAATTGGCGGAGAGGATGACTTTGCCAAGATCGCCGATCTGGGCGGCGGCGAGGTTGGTAAGGGCTTCGCCCACCGCGAGGCGGGCGGACGCCGCGGCGTTATTGACTGCGACGGGCGTGCGCTCGCCGATGGCCATGGCCTCGCCGGTGTAAACGTCGAAGGCGGCAGCGGTGACGGCACAGTCGGCCACCGGCACCTGCCAGGGGCCGACCATTTGATCGCGGCAAATGAGTCCGCCAACCGTGCGGTCGCCGATGGAAATGAGGAAGGTTTTGTCCGCGACGGTCGGATGAGCAAGGACGCGGAAGACCGCGTCCTTAAGTGAGAGTGAAAGTGAGAGTGGTATGAGTGCCCGAGCAAGGGTGATATCCTTGCGCGCCATGCGCGGCGGTTTGCCGAGCAGCATCTCGAGCGGTAGGTCGATGGGCTGGTTCTTGAAATGCGGATCCTCAAGGACGAGCTGCTTTTGCTCGGTGGCCTCGCCGACGATGGCGGACGGGCAGCGCTCTCGGTCGCAGAGCTTTTGGAAGGTTTCTATGCGGTCGGCAGGGACGGCGAGGACATAGCGTTCCTGGGACTCGTTGCACCAGATCTCGAGCGGGCTCATGCCCGGTTCGTCGTTGGGAACCTTGCGAAGGTTGAAGCGTCCGCCGCGTCCGCCGTCGTTGACAAGCTCAGGGAGGGCGTTGGAGATGCCGCCGGCCCCGACGTCGTGAATAAACGAGATGGGGTTTTCGTCGCCTAGGGACCAGCAGCGATCGATTACCTCCTGGCAGCGGCGCTGCATTTCGGCGTTGTCGCGCTGCACGCTGGCGAAATCGAGGTCCTCCTGGCCGTGGCCGCTCGCCATGGAGCTGGCGGCGCCGCCGCCGAGTCCAATCAGCATGGCGGGCCCGCCGAGGATGACGAGCTTGTCGCCGGGGCGGATGGCCCCTTTTTGGATATGATCCGGCCGGATGTTGCCGAGGCCGCCGGCGAGCATGATGGGCTTATGGTAGCCGCGCAACTCTGTCGCGGGGCTAGCCACGGGCAGCTTTAAGCCGCAAGCTTTAAGCTCCAGGCCGTCGCCGCTAGGGGCGGCGGCGCCTGCACGCAGACTGCTGACAGCTTGCGAGCTGTTTGGCACTTGGCACTTGCCACTTGCCACTTCCGCTGCAGCGGGAGCCGCTGCGGCGGGCACTTCCTGTTCAAAGGTGCGGAAGTAGCCGTTGATATTGGGTCGGCCGAACTCGTTGTTGAAGGCGGCNNCCTCGATCATGATGTCGAGGGCGGAGGCGATGCGGCCGGGCTTGCCGTTTTCCTTCTCCCACGGCTGGACGGCGCCGGGGAGCTTGAGGTTGGAGACGGTGAAACCGGTGAGGCCGGCCTTGGGCTTNNGCCGGTGGCGCCCTCGTCGCGGATTTCGCCGCCAGACCCGGTCGAGGCTCCCGGGAACGGCGAAATGGCGGTGGGATGATTATGGGTTTCGACCTTGCAGAGGAAATCGATTTCCTCGTTGTGGGCGGAGTATTCGCCGGTCACGGGGTCTGCGTAG
This sequence comes from Opitutia bacterium, assembly GCA_003153035.1. Lineage (GTDB taxonomy): Bacteria > Verrucomicrobiota > Verrucomicrobiia > Opitutales > Opitutaceae > Fen-1467. The sequence continues at coordinate 16,391 of PMBT01000116.1, read as the reverse complement.
AAGCGCCCGCCGCGGGTGCCAGTGACGACGGCGGCGTTATCCTTGTAAGCGGAGAGGATGCCGTCGCGGTGCAGTTGGTAGGTGTTCTTGATCATCTGGAACANNTTGAAGATCTTGTGGCGGCAGTGCTCTGAGTTGGCCTGCGCGAACATCATCAATTCGATGTCGTTCGGGTCGCGGCCAAGGGTGGTGAAGTTTTTGACGAGATAGTCGATTTCGTCCTCGGCGAGGGCCAGGCCGAGCGTGCGGTTCGCTGCGACGAGGGCGGCGCGGCCCTGGGCGAGCACCGGCACGCTGGTCATCGGGCGCGGGCGCTCGTGGCGGAAAAGGATCTCGCAGGCTGCAAGGTCGCTGAAGACGACCTGGGTCATGCGGTCGTGCAGCTTCTGAGGCAGAAGCGCGGAATGAGCAGCGGGGAGCGGGTGATTAGAGCCAAAATCGATCGTGTAGGCGATAACGCGCTCAATGCGGTTCACATTCGCCAAACCGCAGATGCGCGCAATGTCGGTGGCTTTGGAAGACCAGGGAGAAATGGTACCGGGCCGAGGCGCCACGACTTGGATTAGCCCGATCACAGGGGTAATCGCTCGGCTCGGTCCGTAGGTCAGGAGTTTCTCGAGGACGACCCGCTCAGCGGGAGTCAGGTCATCAGGAGCCCCGGACCGTTTGACGGACCCGACCGGCTCGCCGCCGGCAGGCGGCGGGCTGCCGAGGTCAACAAGGTGGACAAACTCGGCGCTGATGGTGCGGGCGGGCGGCCCGCCAGCCGGCCGGATCGCGGCATTGATGCCGTCGAGGAGCTTTTGGAGCCGGAACTGGGAGAGGGCAGGTGAGCCGCGGAGGATCAACATGGTCTGGGGACGGGATGCTCCTAGACCTGACCCGCGCGGTCAAGGAGGCGAAGCAAGGAAATACAGGCGAAGTTTGGTCAGCCTGCCCTCACGCCAGCGTCTTGGGTCAAACTGCTCCATGCTGCCACCCGCGATTTGAAATTCGCATGTGCGACCATAGTGGGCTATTTATGGAAACGTTCTCATGCGATTTTGGTTCCTACCCCTAATCCTCGGCGCTGCGCTTCTCGTGCGTGCGGCTGAGGAAGTTCCCATTTATGAACGGGAGCCGCCGACTGATCCGGAGGAATTGAAGAAATACTACGAAGAGCTGGGCAAGGCCGTTAAGGCCGCAGAGAACGCCACAAAGGGAGCGGCGGCAAAAGATATCGAGGCGGCACTAGCCCCCACTGCGTCCCATGCGCAACCGGCTGAGGTGGCGATTCCGAGGCGTGACAACGCCCGGATCAAAATCGCTTCCAGTCGCGTGCTCACGGAGAAGACCATCGCAGCCGACTTGGCGGGCCTGGTTAAACAATTGCGGGACGGACTGGATGAGGAAAGTGTCGCCGAGGCCGACGCCTTTCTGAAAGTGTACGGTGGTGATCCCTCGGCCCTGGCCGATGCGGCGGCGATGGCCTGGGTGCAGGAAGCACCGGGAACGGCGCTGCTCCTCGCGGCAGAGGGAGCCCAACGTTCACCGGGCAACACCAATGCACTTAACACGCTCGGGGCGCTTTTGTCGGATGCAGGCTATGTGGAACGTGGAATTCCGATCCTGAACTATCTGGCCACGAAATTCCCGAACGATCCCACGCTGCAGAACAATCTTGGTCAGGCCTGGCTGGGCGTGGGTGCGCCCGAGCTGGCGAAGCCGCGTTTGCTGGCGTGCCTTGCGCTTGCTCCCGCGCATGGTGCCGCCAACGCGGCGATGGGTGTGATCACTTACTGTGCCGGTGACCAGGCTGCGGCGACCAAGCACTTTCAGGCGGCGGCGGTTTCTAATAGTTCACCGGTGGCCCGGCGAGCACTCGACCTGATTGATGCGCCCTATGACATCCCGCGCAGTTTTCGCCGTCTGGCACCGGTCCAAGAGTATTTTAATCCCCGGCAATTCGTTCCACCGGTCGGGCAGACTTCACTCCAGGATGCGGAAACGAAGAAGGCGGAAATCGCGGAATTCACTCGGTTGGTGAAGGAGCGAATGAGTGGGGCCGAAACCAAAATAGCCGAGGCCGGTGGGCGGATGCCCAAGGATGCTGCGGGCATGGCGACGCTGGCGTTCCGGCAGTCCATCGCTCCGGCTCTTGGAGTGAGCCGCCTGGATTTCAAGCATATTGCCGGAGCTTTTGAGGACCAAGCGAAGCGGGGAGTGGAATTCCAGCGCGATGTGGATCAATTTCTGAGCGACAGCGGGCGTATGTGGGCCGATGCCGAGATTAATGTGGCCAAAATTCGGGCGGATTTTGCTGCGAGATGGAAACTGGCGGCGGAGCGCAAGGAGATCGGAGAGGGGGCGCCACAGAATGAAGTATTTATTGCGGCATCGAAACAGCTCTGTGCCGACTGCCGGAAAGTTATGGAAGACACCTTGCCGACCATAGCTGATCGTTACAACGATTTGGTTACGCAGGTTTCCACCCGGGAGAGGGTCGCCATCAATGAGGAGCTGACCTATCTGCCCCTGATGATTGGTGGCGATCTGCATCGACAGCAGTTTTATTCGCTGGTCATGGGCTACCTGCAACGCGTGGGCTACCTCGGAGGGATTTGTCCGGTGCACACGTACGAGTGTGGGCCGATTTTTCCTGCCGATCTCGTGAATCCAGCGATCGGCGATCTGCCGTCTCCCGGTGGGTGTCCGCTCAAGATCAATTTCAAATGTCGGGTGGGCAAGTTAAAGCTCGATTGCACGAGCATTGGCTTCGAAGTCGAGGCGGGGCTGAAATTCGGCGCAAAGAAGGATTTTAAGAGTGGCGAAACCACGCTGACCGGCGGTCTCGGCGTCGACATGGGCTTGAGCAAGGTCGGCCAGGTGGAGGGGAGCGCCCAGTTTGTTGTCGTCTGGGATCGCGGGAACAACCTCGGGTTTGTCGGGGTGCAGTCATCGGCCAGCGCGAGTCTCGGAGGCATTCCCGGTCTGTCCGGATCGGTCGATACCGGTGAAGGGGCGTCAGTCGGCGGGAGTACGCGCGGCGTTACACCCGATCTCGTGAATGTGAGCAGCGCGACCAAGCTGGGGGTGACCCTCGGGCCCCGCGGCGTCGAACCGACCCTGACAGGCCACTCCGGTGTTGAGGTGCTCGGCCAGGATTTGGTGAAAGCGGAACTCTAGCACGACGTCTCAGCGGGGAGCACGCAACGCTCGGGAAGGCCGCCGCTTGCCGGCGAGAAGGGCAGCGACGTTCTCCGACCAGTTGGAGGATCCGGTCGGGCGGAGGCGAGGAGCGGCGGCTTTCCTGCAAGTCGTTCGGGGCCTTTCCGGCTTTTTCGGAGGCGGGCGGGAGAAAGCCGTTGACGATTCCCGGCGTCTGGGCGGAATGGACGGGCCTGATCGCCCGACAAGATGAGCACCACCTTGACGCCCGATATGAACCTGCGTAACCGCCCAGGCTGGCTCGCCGTTGCCCGCCACTCCGACCCATGAGCGACTCGATCCGACATGAATGCGGCGTCGCCCTCGTGCGGCTGCTCAAGCCGCTCTCCTATTACCAGGAGAAATACGGCACGCCGCTCTGGGGTTTCTTCAAGCTATTCTTGTTGATGGAGAAACAGCACAACCGCGGCCAGGACGGCGCGGGCGTGGCCTGCGTGAAGCTCGGCATGCCGGCCGGCGAGCCGTTCATGTTCCGGGAGCGCAACATCAAGACCAATCCGCTCGACCGAATCTTTAAGGCGCTGTTGCAGCAGTACGAGGCGCAGGTCGCCGACGGCACGATTCATCCGGAGTTCACGGAGACCGTCAAAAGGAACTTTGATTTCGGCGCGGAACTCTACCTCGGGCACCTGCGCTACGGCACCTCAGGCGGCTACAGCCTCAGCGCGTGTCATCCATATTTCCGGCGCAGCCCGTGGCCGACGCGGAACCTGATGCTGGCCGGGAATTTCAACATGACCAACACGATGGAGCTGAACGCTAGCCTCATCGCCATGGGCCAGCATCCCATCTTCGCCACCGACACGCAGGCGGTGCTGGAGAAAATCGGCTTTTTCCTCGACGAGGAGCATGAGGACATCTTCCGACTTCTGCGCACCCGCGGCCTGCCCGGCCCCGAGATCACGCGGCGCATCAGCGAGGAACTCGACATCGCCCGCGTCGTCACCCGCGCCTCCAAGGGCCTGGACGGCGGCTACACGCTGGCGGGCCTCATCGGCAACGGAGACGCATTTGTCATGCGCGATCCCTCGGGCATCCGGCCGTGCCATTATTTCCAGAACGACGAGGTGGTCGCGGTCGCCTCCGAGCGGGCACCGCTCATGACCGTGTTCGACCTCGAAGCGCCGGCCGTCCACGAGGTGCCGCCCGGCCATGTCGTCGTCGTCAAGAAGAGCGGCACGGTGACCTCCACGGCCTTCATGGAGCCGCTGCCGCGCGCGTCCTGCTCCTTTGAGCGCATCTATTTCTCGCGGGGCAACGACCTCGACATCTACCGGGAACGCAAGGCGCTCGGGGCGTGCCTGACCGACCAGGTGCTCGCCGCCATTGATCGCGACCTGGAGAACACGGTCATCGGGTTCATTCCCAATACCGCGGAGGTCGCCTATTACGGGCTGATGGAAGCGCTGCGGCTGCGACGGCGCGACGAGGTCAAGGCCGCCATCCTGGGCGCCGCCCGGCAGGGGACGCTGGACGAGGCGCGGCTTGACGATCTCATTCTCCGGAACTGGCCGCGCGCCGAGAAGATCGTGAGCAAGGACGTGAAGATCCGCACCTTCATCGGACAGGAGAAGTGGCGCAATGAACTCGCCTCGCACGTCTACGACGTCTTCTACGGTTCGGTGAAGCCGGCCGACAACCTCGTGATGATCGACGATTCGATTGTGCGCGGCACCACGCTCCGCCGCTCGATCATCCGCATCCTGTCGCGGCTCCGCCCGAAGAAGATCATCATCGTCTCGACCGCGCCGCAGATCCGCTATCCCGACTGCTACGGCATCGACATGTCGGAGCTGGCCAAGTTCATTGCCTTCGAGGCAACGGTCGCCCTGCTCAAGGAGCGCGGGCAAGGCGGGCTCCTCGAGGAGGTGTACGGACTGTGCGGCGAGGCGCTGGGGAGCAGGGAGCCTTGCACCGTGAATCACGTTCGCCGGATCTACGAGCCGTTCACGCCGGCGGAGATCTCGGCCAAGATCGTCGAGCGGGTCTATCCGCACAACCTCGAATGGCAGGGCCCCGTCCAAATCATTTACCAGACCATCGAGAATCTTCACGCCGCGGTGCCCCACCACACCGGCGACTGGTATTTCACCGGAAAATATCCGACGCCCGGCGGCTACCGGGTGGTGAACCAGGCTTACGTGAATTATTACGAGAAACACGAGGGAAGGAGCTACTAGGAAAGAGGGGCCAAGCAGGAGTCAGGAGCCAGAAGCCAGGAGCCGGGAGCCAGAAGCTCAGAACCCTGAACCCCGTACCCTGAACCTTGAACCTTGAACCCTGAATCTCCTCCGTCCTGACTTCTAGCTCCTGACTTCTTTCCCGATGGCCATTTCCTACGAAGACTCCGGCGTCCGCTACGAGCAACTCGACGCGTTCAAACGCGCCTGCCAGCAGGCGGCGCAGAAGACGACAGACGCGCTCGGGGCGCACGGCTACCACGAACCGGTCGCGGTTCGGGGCGAGAGCGCCTATTTGATTGAGGCGGAGGACCACTTTCTTGCTCACGTCGAGGAGGGCCTTGGCACCAAAAACCTCGTGGCGGATGCAGTGCAGAAGGCGACCGGCCGGTGTTTTTATCGCGAGATCGGAATCGACACTGTGGCGACCATCGTGAACGACCTCGTGACGTGCGGCGCGCTACCGGTGTCTGTTGCGATGCATGCGGCGGTGGGCGATTCCGGCTGGTTCGCAGACGAGGCGAGAGCGCAGAAACTGGTCGACGGGTTTGCGGAGGGCTGCCGGCAGGCGGATGCGGCCTGGGGTGGGGGCGAGACGCCCACGCTGCGGGAGATCGTCCGACCGCGGGCGATTGTGCTGGCGGGCTCGGCCGTCGGCCGCATTGCCCCGAAGAACCTGCGGATCACCGGGAACGTGCGCGACGGTGACGCCATCGTCTTTCTGGCCTCGTCGGGCGTGCAAACCAACGGACTCACGCTCTGCCGCAGGATTGCGACGAAACTCCGGCGCGGCTACCGCACGCCGGTGGGAGACGGCCGCACTTACGGCGAGGCGTTGCTAGCGCCGTCGGTCATTTACGTGGCGTTTGTGCGCGAATGCCACCGGCGCGGCCTCAAGCTCAATTACGTGGCGCACGTGACCGGCCATGGCTGGCGCAAACTGATGCGCCTCGATGAGCCCTTTGTGTACGAGATCACCACGGAGCGGCCCGAGCCCGCCTTGTTCAAATTCCTGATGAAATCCGGTCCGATCGAATTGCGCGAAGCCTATGCCACCTTCAACATGGGCGTGGGTTTTGCGGCGTATGTTGCGCCGGAACTCGCCCAAGACACCATCGCCGCGGCCCAGGCGGCGGGGTACGATGCCTGGCTGGCCGGGCGCGTCTGGAAGCAGGGCGCCCGGAAGGCCGTGATCATGCCATCGCTCGGCCTCACGTTCGAGGGCGAGACGCTGAAGGTACGGTGAGGAGACCGCGAGGGCGCAGTGCGAAGCAGGCTGGACAGCGCAGTCAGCGGAATTGCAGGCCGACCGCCTGCAGCTGGGCCACGATCTCCGGGTGGATCGGGATGCCCTCGGCCAAGTAACGGGTCCGCGTCTGCCAGCCGCGCTCGCCGGGGAATTTGATTCTGGCGTCCGGCTCGGTTCTCCGCAGATAGGCGAGCATGTCCTCAACTCGTCGGGCGAACTGGTCCCGTTCACCCAGCGAGTCCACATCGATGGCGAGGAATAGCTTGGAACTGTCCGGGTCCTGTCCGGTCGCATCGACCGCGGCGATTTCCTGTGAGAGCAGTCCGCCGGCGAGCGCACCGGTCAGCAGTTCGATCATCAAGGCGAGGCCGGCGCCCTTGTGATCTCCCATCGGCAGCAGCTTGCGGGTGGCAAGAATGGCTGCCGGATCATCCGTGGGCATCTCGGCGGCGTCGAGGCCCCAGCCCGGCGGGACTTTCTTTCCCTCGCGTCGATACGTCCCGATCTTCCCATAGGCAGCCTGGCTCATGGCGATGTCGAGAACAACCGGATCGGGAAGGTGCGGCACGGCGATGGCGAGCGGATTGTTGCCCAGTAGCGGGTGGGAGGAACCCCAGGCCAGCATGACCGGAATCGCGTTGGTCGCACAAAGACCAACGAAGCCAGCTTGGGCAGCCTGGCAAGCGTAAGCGTGGGCGCGGCCCCAGTGGGAAGTATGCCGGGCAAGACAGAGACCGACGCCAAAGCGACGGGCCCGCTCGATGGCGTGTTCCATCGCGCGAGTGGCGACAAACCGGCCGGGTCCCCGATTGCCGTCGAACAGGCAGGTGGCGCCGCGGTCGCGTTCCAGGCGTGTCTGCGGGTCAGCCGTGATCTTCTTCTCCCGGATGGCCGCAAGCAGCGGTGGCAGCATCCGCACTCCGTGCGAGGGCACCCCCTGAAGATCCGCTTCCGCCATCAGGCGGGCTTCGATTTCTCGGACGTTGGCGGGAACATGAACCCCGGCGAGCGATCGATCGATCGCCGCCACGAGCGCCGCGTGCGAGACCCGAATTTCCTGATCCATGAATACAGCATAACGCAGGCGGCCGGAAAGTCAGGCCTTAGGCGGCCATTCTTTTCCGCCCGGCGCAGGCGGTGGGATGCAATTCGCTGGCGCGGTGCCGGCCGCTCATCTAGGAGAACCGACTTCTTGACGACGATCTATCTCATCCGCCACGCACAAGCTCTGCCGTTGCCGGAACAGGACGAACCCGGCTGGGCGCTCTCGCCGCTGGGGGAGAGCCAAGCGCGCGCTCTGATCGCGGTATTGGGTCCGCTCGGTATCCGGCGCCTTTACTGCAGCCCCTACCGTCGCTGCCGCGCCACGCTGGCGCCCTTCGCCGAGCAGGCTGAAATCGAAATCGTGCTGGATCCTGGGCTGCGCGAGCGCCGGATCGCCGCCGTTTGGATGAGCGACTTCCGGGATGTGTGGCGGCGCTCCTGGGCGGATTTCTCCTACGCGCTCGAAGGAGGCGAATCGTCGCTGGTCTGCCGCGCGCGCATCGCCGCCGCGGTGGAGGCGATCGTGACGCGCCATGCGGGCGAAATCATCGGCCTGGGCTCGCACGGCAATGCCATCGGCTTGTTCATGAACTATGTCGATCCGGCGTTCGGGCTCGCGGAGGCGACCTGCTTGCGCACTCCGGAGGTCGTGAAGATCCTGCACCACGACGGCAAGTTCTCCTGGGACCGGTCGTTCTCAGCGGGCGAAATATTCGACGGGCTCGCCACGGATTTCCGAGCGACACCCGGAGTGGTGGCGTAGAGCCGGCAGGGTAGTGGCCGGGAAGGTCGTTTCAACTTGGAGGAGCCTGCTTGCAGGCGATCTTCTGCCCACGACGACTGACTGCATCCCGAATCGCCTGCAAGCAAGCTCCTACCTGAACTGGACGAGCACCGCCCAGCCGTGTCGCTTGACAGGTTTCAGCGCGGTGGTTAGCTCCCAGCTTCGTCATGGAAGCCGCGCTTGACCAACCGGTATTGGTCCTCAATCGCCTGTGGCAGGCGGTTAATGTGATTGGCGCCCGCCGGGCCTTCGGGCTGCTGGCGCGCGGGCACGCCCAAGTCGTGCATCACGCCGAAGATGATTTCAAGGTGTTCTCCATGTTGGACTGGATCGACTTTTCGCGGCACAATCCGCCGCGCTCCGCCGTGGAAACCGTGCGCACCGTTCGGCATACCATCCGGCTGCCGCGCGTGATCCTGCTGACCTTTTTCGACAAGCTGCCGTGCAAGGAGCTCAAGCTGACGCGCAACAACGTCTTTGAGCGCGACAAGAACCAATGCCAGTACTGCGGCCGGCATTTCACCCGCGAGGAGCTCAACCTCGACCACGTGATCCCGCGCCACTACGGTGGCCGCACCACCTGGGAGAACATCGTGTGCTCGTGCGTGAAGTGCAACACGCGCAAGGCCAACCGGCTGCCGCACGAGGCCGGGGTCCGCCTGATCCGCAAGCCGGTCCGCCCGAAGTGGCGGCCGGTCATCTCGCTCGTGCTCGGCACGCGCCATCGCGAGATGTGGAAGGATTTCCTCGATCTCGCCTACTGGAACGTCGAGCTTGACGAATGAGCGGGTGCCCGCTTGCCGGGATCACGACCGCGCGAGCGGCAGGCTGAGGCGCATCGTGGTTCCCTGCGGTCCGGTGACGAGCACTACGATATCACCGTGGTGACTGCGCAGGATGCGCTCGACGATGGCGAGCCCGAGCCCGGTGCCGTCGGGCCGGCCGCTGAGGAAGGAGTCGAAGATCCGGTCGCGGATCGCCTCGGGGATGCCGTGTCCGGTGTCGGTAATGTCGATGATCACCATGGGCGTGCCGCCGCGGTCCTCGGTTGCGCACCGGATGGTGATCTCGCCGCCGTCGGGCATCACCTGCATGGAATTCAGCAGGAGGTTGAGGAGCACCTGCTGGAGTTGCCCCTTGTGGCCGTCGACGATCAGCGGCGGAGCGGGCGGGTGGAAACGCAGGTGAATCTTGGCCTGCGCCAGCTTGAGCCGCATGAGCACGCTCGTGTCCTCGACGATCTCGGCCACGGACCAGCGCGAGTACAGGCTGGAGGGCGCCTTGGCGAAATTGAGCACCCGGGTGACGATTGCCTCAAGCTGGTCGAGCTTCTCGGCGATGACGCGCTGGTCGGTCCGGCGCGGGTCGGCCTCCGGAAAATTGAGGTCGAGCGTGCCATACAGGAGTTTGATGACTGTGAGCGGATTGCGGATTTCGTGGGCGATCTCCGCGGCGAGCAGGCCGAGCGTATTGAGCCGTTCGCTCTTACGCAACGACTCCTCGCTTTGGAAGACGCGGGTATAGAGCCGCGAATTCTGGATCGCCACCGCGCCGAGGCTCGCGAGGGCGCCGAGCAGGCGCTTCTCATCGTTGTTGAAGCGATGCGGCTTGTCGGTGAACACCCCGAGCACGCCGATGGGCTCGCCTTCGAACAGCAACGGCGCCGCCAGCAGGGAATGCAGGGTGTCATCGTGCGGCAGGTCGATGACATCGGCGTAGTCCGGGCTCTGCACATTGTGAAACTCGATCTGTCGCTTGGTATGCAGGACGGAGGCGAGGAGACAGTGGTCGAGCGGCAAGGCGCCGCCAGGCGGGGGCGCGAAGCCGGCCGGAGCGGCCGCGGGGGACGGCAGGCCCGAAATTGAAACGAGGCGGGCCGTCGCCTGCGCGGGATCGTGCAGATAAAGGGCGCACAGGCGCGCGGTCATGATCTGCCGCGCCTCCCGGGTCACCGTGTCGAAGAGTTCCTGCTCCTCGAGCTTGGAGACGAGCGACTGGCCGATGGTGATCAGCGTCTCCAGCTGAAGAGCTTTGCCCTGAAGCTGGCGAAGCTGCCAGAGGCGCTGCATGACGATCGTCGCCTCGGCAGTCAGACGTGCGAAGAGCGCAAGATCAACCGCGGTAAACCGGCCGAGCCGGTCGCTATCGAGGTTGATGACCCCGATGATCTGACCGTTGGCCTCCATTGGGGCGGCCATTTCGCAACGGACATCCGGCCGCAGCGAGATGTAGCGGGGATCGGCGGCGACATCGGCCACCAGCTGCGGCCGGCCATAGAAGGCCACCCATCCCGTAATTCCCTGGCCCAGCCGAAGGGCGACATCATTGCTGTCCGGTGGCAGTCCCTGTTGAACCTCCATCTCGAGCCGGCCGGTGTCCGGATTCAGCAGAGCGATCGAGCCGCAGGTGGCGTGGAAGAATACGGCCAGCTCGCCGAGAATCGCCTGCAGCGTCGCATGAGGGTCGCCGGTCTCTGCGCCGAGCGAGGCGATTCGATAGAGCACCGGGAGCGCACGCGGATCCTCCGCCGCCGGCGAGGGAGAAGCGGGTGCAGGAGTGACGGTCTCTGCTGGGAGCTGGCTGTCCACACCCGGGTAGTTTGGGGCTCGCCGGGACAATTACAATTAAGATGCCGGCCGCGAGCGAAGCGCCCGGCCATGCGGGCGGAGGTCCCGGCACCGCGACTGCGGGTCAGCCTGCTGCCGGTGCCGCCGCCGGCGGCGCGATCACCAGCGCGAGCGCATCGCGCAGTGCGTGGAGGCGGGCGGTGTCCTCGGTCGGCTCGTGGTTGGCGCTTTCGATATAAAAGGTGTCGAGCGCCACCCCGCGCTCGGTGTTGATGCGGGCGAAGGTGATGTCGAAGCCGTGATCGTAAATGGCCTTGGCGAGGCGATAGAGCAGACCGATCTGGTCCTGCGCCTGGATGTCAACGATGGTGCGCAGCATGGCGAGCTCGTGGTACACCTCGACGGTGGGCGGGAACGAGGTGTGGAGGGTGTTGTTCTCCGTGGTGTACCGGTTGCCGCTGAGTTTCTGAGCCTGGGCCAGAATGTCCGGAAAGAGGTCCTTGTTCTGGATGAGGGCGGCTTCAACCGTGCGCGAAAACGTCTCCATCGCTGCCTGGTTCTGGACGACGCCGCGGCCCGGCTCGACGATATAAAAAGTGTCGATGGCGATATGATCGGAGCGCGAGATGACCTTGGCCCCGAGGATGTTCAGGCCGGCCACGCTGAAACCGCCCGCCAGCTTGTAGAAAAGGCCGGCCCGGTCCCAGGTGACGACATTGACGACCGTGAGGCTGCGGTTCAGATCGTCCTTCCAGTCGACGATCGGCCGCAGCGAGCTGACGGAGTCGGCCTCGTTGATCGACTTCAGCAACCGGTTCACCATCTGGATGTGGAGGGCGATCTCCCCAGCCTCCGTGTGGAGGAAATACCGCTCGGGGAGCAGGTTGAAATGCGCCGAGATCTCGTCCGGGCTGATGCCGGGGATCTGTTTTGTGATGAGCTCTTTGTAGATCATCTGTTTTCGTTCCAGGTTTCGTTTATCGACAGCGGCACCAAGCAACAACCGATCCAGCGTGGTGCGGAAAAGGGTGGAATGAAGGGTATCTTTATAGCTGTTCCAAAGCGAGGCGGCCGTGCCGCGGGCATCGCAGAAAGTATGCACGTAGAGATACCGAAGGTTCTCGGCATCGCCAACCAAATCGGCAAAGGCGGTGGCTGACTGCGGGTCATCCAAGTTATGCCTCTGCCAGAATCGTGCCATGATGAGGTGATTTTTGATGATAAATGTGACGATTTCACGGTTCTTGGGGTCGATCTGGAGGCGTTCCAGGAGGGGAATGGCCAGCCGGGCGCCGCTCTCACTGTGATTCTTGATGCCGACAGCCTTGCCGATATCATGCAGGAGCAGGATGAGGTAGAGCAGCGTCGGCTCGTTGGTTTCGTGCAGCTCCGCGCGGTATTTCAGCGTGATCGGCTCGGCCTCGGTGAAAACTCGGTCGAGTTCCCGGATGGCGCTGAGCGTATGGATGTCAGCGGTGTACCGGTGATAAAACTCATGCTGGACGAGGCAGGTCAGGCGGGCGAATTGCGGAATGAACCGTCCCAGCACGCCCAGTTCGTGCATGAGCTGGAGGGTGGGAAAGACCGCGCCCGCCTGCTGGAGAATGCTCTTGAAGCTGATGTTGGCGTCGGCTGACTCCGCCACATGCCGCGTGAGCAGCGGCAGCGATTCGCGGATCAGGGCGGTCAGGTTGAAATCGGGCGCGGCGTCGAGCTGCTGGCAATGCCGGAAGACGCGGATGAGCCGCACCGGGTCGTCCTTGAAGACCGCCGGAGTGGCGGCGGCCAGTTCGCGGCCGCGCAGCGCAAACCCGTCGATCAATTTAGTGCGCTCGAACCGACGCAGACGCAGCAGATCGCGAAAGGAGCCCAGGGTGCCGCCATCTTCCTTGATGGCCAGGGCCAGCCGGTTCTCGACGATCTTGGAGATCCGGTAGATGGCCTGGGCGTGGCGGTAGTAATCCGCCATGAAATCCTCGACGCGCTGAAGGATGTCCTGCTGGCGATATCCGAGGTTGTGCGCCACGCGGGTCTGCATATCCAGATCCAGAAGATCGGTGGGGTGTTTGCTGGTGAAGTGCAGCTCGTTGCGGACGCGCAGGAGAAAGTTGTAGGCGCGCTGGAAGTCGGCCAGCTCCTTGCGGCGAAGGTAATTCAGCGTGTGCAGCTCCTCCATGCTCTCGATGCCGAGCTTCACTCGCGCCATCCACAGCGCATTCTGATAATCGCGCAGGCCGCCGACGCCGTTCTTGATGTCGGGCTCCTGCAGGAAGACAGTGTCGCCGTATTTCGCGCGGCGAGTGGCCTGGTCCTCCAGGCGGGAGGCAATGTACCCCTTGGGATTCTCCGTCGTGAAGAAATTGCGGTAGGCCTTGGCAAAGGTCTCGTAAAGCGGGGCCGGGCCGGCGACGAGGTGCGATTCCAGCAGCGACGTCTTGGTCTGGACGTCCTTGCGCGCTTCGACAAAAACCTCGTCGATGGTGCGCGTGGAATGGCCGACCTTGAGATCGCAGTCCCAGAGGAGGTAGAGGACCTCGTTGACGAGATGTTCCTGCAGCGGCTTCACGACTGCGGGCCTGGTCTTCGATGGGAAGAGGAACATCACATCGATGTCGCTCTGCGGACTCAGCTCGTGGCGGCCGTAGCCGCCGAGCGCGATCAGGCAGACCGGGGAGGGCAGGTGTTTGTGAGCTCGGCGATAGGACTCAATGGCATAGTCGAAGAGACGGGCCAGCATGACGTCGATCATCGCGGCGCGGGCCTGGGTCATCTTGAGCCCGGCCTCGCCGGCATCGTGATGCATGCGGATCATCGCGCTCTCCAGCCGCAGGAAGGTCTTGCAGGCCGACAGGCGCTCCGCCACGGGCACTTCGCCCTGGAAATTCAGGCGGTCCCGGGCGTGTTTATGAATTCGTCCAACCATCGAGACGCCTAGTGAGCAGCAAACACGCCAGCGCGCAAATCCTGAAATCACCGGGGCATGTCGCCCGGCAGGTTCTGTCCAAGGAGGATTCGGCGAGGCACCTTCCTGTCTGCGGCGATCTCACAGGCGGGGACTTAACCGCCGCCGGAGGCGACGAGGGCGGGCTGCCCGCGCCACGTGGCGTCGGCGTCCCTGCCCATGAGCAATAATTGTGATGCAACCGACTCTGTGGGAATATGTTTAATCGATTGAAAATGCCGCCACGAATGTGAGGATCTCAATCCTCCTCCCTATTATGAATTACCCCAACGTTCCTGTTCAGGATTCCCGGTCCCGCCGGTTCGGTTGCATGCCGGCCTTCAAGTGGGCCTTCATCCTAGCTGCAGTCGTCCTGACTGCTCCCCTTTCCACCGCCGACGTCAACCCCCTTAACAACAACCACACGCGTGCAGATACTCCCGGCACGAGCAGTACCGATTCGCCCGAAATCGCCGCCCTCAAGAAGAAGGTCGCGGACCTCCAGAGGCAGCTAGGCGCACTTATGGCCCAAATGCGGACTCTGAAGGACCAGGAGCCGCAGGATCCGGGCTCGAAAGGTACCGAGGATGCTAGGAAGAAATATCAGATCGCGCACGCCTCCTGGCAGCAGCAGGTCGACAAACTCCAGTACCAGGTCGCCGCCGTCAACCAGTTGCTCGCCCAGGCTCAACACCAGCTGCAGGCGCTGCAAATAAAGACCGGTCAGGGCGGACACTGACCGGGACGCCAATTTGAACTGGCTGGAGTCGGTGCGGACATTGGCCGACAACCAGGAAGGAGCGGTGAATTGCTGCTTGGGTCGCAAACGAGCCACTAATCGCTTGCGGCGCAATCGCCGCGCTTCTTAGCTCGCCGGACTCACCTGATTGCTTTCATGCCTGAGATCACCAAAAGCTACGAACCGCGCGAAATCGAACAAAAGTGGCGGGCTGCCTGGCAGGCGGCGGATGGCTTCGCCGGCCGGGTCGTTGAGGGTCGGCAGCCGTACAGCATCGTTATTCCGCCGCCCAATGTGACTGGGGTGCTTACCATTGGACATGTCCTCAACAACACCCTGCAGGACATCCTCATCCGCCGCGCCCGGCTGGAAGGTCAGGCTGCCCTCTGGTTGCCGGGCACCGACCACGCGGGCATCGCCACGCAAACGGTGGTCGAGCGAGAGTTGCGCAAGCTGAAGCTGCGCCGCCGCGACCTGGGCAGGGAGAAATTCCTGGAGAAGGTCTGGGAATGGCGGAAGGAGAAGGGCGACATCATTCTCGAACAGCTCCGCCGCCTCGGGGCGTCGTGCGACTGGAGCCGCACGGCGTTCACGATGGACCCCGGGTATTCGCGGCGCGTCCTGCACGTGTTTGTGGAGCTGTTCAACCGTGGAAACATCTATCGCGGCAAGCGCATGGTGAACTGGTGCCCGGCTTCCCTGACCGCCCTCTCCGACGAGGAGGTGATCATGAAGCCGGTCAAGGGCCTGCTTTACCGGGTGCGCTACGAGGTCGTCGGTCGCGCGGGACAATTCATCGAGGTGGTCACGACCCGGCCGGAGACGATTCCAGGCGACACCGCGATTGCCGTGCATCCCGACGATCCACGCTATGCGGGGCTCGTGGGCCAGACGGTCTGGCGCCCGCTGGCGCGGGAGGAGATCCCGATCGTCGCTGATGCCGCGGTGGACCGGGAATTCGGCACCGGCGCGCTCAAGATCACCCCCGCGCACGACAAGGCCGACTTCGAAATCAGCCAGCGCCACCAATTGCCGATCCGCGACGTGCTCAATCCCGATGGCACGCTCAACGAGCTCGCCGGACCGGAATTGGCGGGGTTGGACCGCTTTGCCGGCCGAAAGAAGGCCGCCGAGCTGCTCAAGGCCGCCGGTGCGCTCGTGAAGGAGGAGCCGTACGAGAACAACCTGGGCTATTCTGAGCGGGCGGATGTGCCCATCGAGCCCCGCCTGACCATGCAGTGGTGGTTACGGTATCCATGCGTCGAGGAGGCCAAGGCGGCGGTGCGGGACGGACACATCAAGTTCCACCCGGAACGCTGGTCGAAGGTCTATCTCCATTGGCTGGATACCATCCAGGACTGGTGCATCAGCCGGCAGCTGTGGTGGGGACACCGCATCCCGGTGTGGTATCGCAAGGGCGTCGATCGCGAGCACCTCACCGAGGTCGATCTTCGCGACCCGGCCAAGGTCCACGTTTCGCTCGACGGCCCCGCGGATCCGCAGAACTGGGAGCAGGAGGAGGACGTGCTCGACACGTGGGCGTCCTCCTGGATTTGGCCCTTCGCGACCATGGGCTGGCCGGACCAGGTGGAAATGGACAAGGCGGGTTTCGATTACTTCTATCCGACCGCCGCGCTCGTGACCGCCCCCGATATTATCTTTTTCTGGGTGGCGCGCATG
>PMBT01000013.1 GCA_003153035.1 Opitutia bacterium | reverse complement strand
TATGGTGCTGGCTGATTTCCGCGCTTACTGCGATTGCCAGGCGCGCGCCGATGCCGTCTTTCGCGACCAGGGCAAATGGGCGCGCATGGCCATCCTCAACACGGCCCGATCCGGCAAATTCTCCAGCGACCGCACGATCCGGGAATATGCCGAGCAGATCTGGAGCTTGCCGGCCGTGCCCCTGGCATGAGGGCGCGAGCCGCCCGGTGCCTGTAAGGCGCCACTTTCTAGGATTCCGGCTCAACGCTCTGGGCGGACTCGCCCGGGCAAGCGCGAACCTCAGTTTGGTTGCCGCGATTTCTTGCGGATGGCGCGGATCTCGTCAGCCGGCACACCCAACCACTGCAAAAAGGCCTCGTGCCCTTGTGGGTGGCGGGCCTCAAACAGCCCGTGGAGCTTGTGCTTTTGCACATCCGTGATACCCGCGTCGTTCAGGATGGAGACGAACTGATCTTCGGTGATTGCCTTCATGTTGGTTCCTTTGGTTTCAGTAGTTCTCTTCGGCGTGCGCAGTGGGTGGTCCACTGGCATGCTTCGCGGGAACCTACGGGGTGAAGCCGTAGTCACCTCCAGAAAAATCGTCGGGCCGGCGCGCTCGCGGCACTCGATCTTGGGAATCAGCCGGTTGCGGGCCGCGGCCCGGGCTGGATGGACTGCCCGCCCCAAGTGCCAGTCGCGTCCGAACCTCGCCCAAGAAGATCTACTGGGACGGTTTGGCGTTCCAGATCGCGAGGGTGTCCGGCGAGCCTTGGCTGCGCACCCCGTTGTCGGTGAGGATCTCCTCAGTCGCCGCAAGCATTTCCTGGCGCACAAAAACCGGTGCCTCGACGTAGCGTCCGAAGAATTCAATCGTGATGAACTCGTCCCGCGAGTCGCGCAAGACCTGCACCAGGTGTCCGAGGTTCTTGATGTGGATACCGTTGATTGTATCCACCACGTTCCCGGATGGATTCGAGTAGTTCTTGGAAAGACGGTGCGTAAAGTATGGAGACGAGATGATGACGAGTTCTTCGCCGTCAAAGGCGGGCTGGTCACCCCGCCGGGTCACCAAGGGGCTGCCCCGCACGGCCAGGGCGGTCATCACGCCGGCGTTGCCGCTCAGGGCGGAGACATATTCCGCCGACGCGGTCGAGAACACCAGTGGTCCAAACACGAAATAGGAGGGGTACCCGCCCTTCAGATCCGGTATGACCAGGGGGCGGTCCGGGGAGACCGGCAGGCTGATCGCAATTTCCTTTCCAGCGCGCACGACAGTCAGCGGCAGGTTCCCGTCCTTCGCGATCTTCTGGATCAGATAACCGAAGCGGACCCGCAGACCTTCGCTGACTTTGATTTCGCCCTGATCGTCCACCGGAGCGTCACCGATCTTGGTGATGACATCCCACGCCTTCAGGGGGTAGGTCGCGGTCGATTGGGAGGGCCGGTGCACGACCGTGCCGGCAACCGACTTGTCCAGCTTGAGAAACGCCCGCAACGCGGGATTCTCGAGGGTCTGGAACTCATCGAAAATGGTGGGCTTGCCGGTATAGTGACCGTCGGCGACATCCTGCAGGAACAGCTCAATCTCCTCGCAAGGAATGATGTAGCCGATGTTTTCCGCCCCGCCTCCGAGCCGGCTGAACGCGAGTCCGATCATCTTGTCGCCGGCGACGGCCGGTCCACCGCTGTTGCCGGGATTGATCGCGGCGTCAATCTGGACGCGCAGTCCGGAAACCGGATAGTTGTAGGGGGTGAAGTCGATGCGGGAGACGATGCCCTTGGTGATGGAGAGGCTCGTGCCTCCGGTGGGGAATCCGTAGACCATCACGGAGTCTTTCACCTGGGGCAGCGTGCTCGCCCGCGGCAGCGCGCGGTGGGAATCGAAGAACGACTCGTCGTCGAGCTTGAGGACCGCCAGATCAATGCCCGGAGCAATTGATTCGACGGAAGCTGACAGCTTGTCGCCGGCCTGATTGCCTTGGATCTGCACCTGACTGGCATAAAGAACGACATGGGCGTTGGTGAGGATGCGATTGCCCTCGATGACCACCCCGCTGCCCGACAGCTCCTTGGGGGATTGCTTGGTCCAAGGCTTGCCGAGGTCGGGATAGCGCGCCGCGGCAAACACCTTGACCACCGCGTTCTCGACGGCGTTGGCCTGGCCCCCGACGGTCGGGACCGGCTCAGTCCTAGCGGCGTCCGTTGCCTGCGCCTGGACGGTAATGGACGAGGCGGTTAGCGCCGCGGTCACGAACAAGCCCGCAAACGCCCGGAGAAGAGGTGATGGGAAGTGCATGGATGCTTTGGGGAAGCAAGACTGATCGGGAATCGCCGGTGAACGCCAGTTTCTTTTTTGCAGGCGTTTGCATCGCGCCCTTGCGGGAAAGCCAGAGTGCATCGCGCGGCGCTTGCCGGCCGGTGGCACGGCCCGCGGTTAATCAGCGCAACTTTTGACCGGGCCGAAGTGTTATGAGAGGCGACGGCTTTCATGCCGGGCAAAAACATTCAACCCAACCCTAGACCATGAATCGCATTCTTCGCGTTTCCACCACCGCCGCGATCGCCTGGGCGCTCGCCGCCGTTTCTTTCGCCGCCGCCGATCCGGCGCCCGGCTATGTCGATTTCGGCAAGATCATGCCCGCCACTGAGGGCAAGTTCGTCGAGGTCAATATTCCCCAGGGCCTCCTGAAATTCGCGGCCATGTTTGCCTCCAAGCAAGATCCCCAGGCCGCTGAGGTGCTCGGCAACCTCAAGCATGTGCGCGTCAATGTTGTCGAGCTCAGCGATGCGAACCGCGACCAGATCATCGAGCGCGTGAAGGCCATCCGGCAGGAACTTGAGACCCAGGGGTGGCTGCAGATCGTCACCGTTCGCGAGCAGCCCAAGGGCGACGATGTGCAGATCTACACCAAAACGCGGGGCGAGGAGGCCATCGAAGGGCTCGTCGTCACCGTGATCAGCGGACACAATGAAGTGGTGCTGGTCAACATCGTCGGCGACATCAAGCCGGAGCAGATCGCCACGCTGGCCGAGCGCTTCAACATTGATCCGCTCAAAAAAATCAATCTGCCCAAGCCGGCCCACACCTGATGCGAAGCTGATGCCGGGCGGGCGTACGCGCAGGCGGCTGCTGAACCCTGCGTCGCGCCCCCTGGCCTGAACCTGCTCAATTGCCCTCATTTCGCACGCCCATGAATCCTCCCGCAACCGCCCCCCGAGCCCGGCATCGCTATTGGCCGTGGATCCTTGGATTCCTGCTGACGCCTCCGGTGGTCCTGGGTCTCATGGTCTGGAGTACTGTCCACCTTAACCGCGATGCGACGGCCCTGCGCCAGGAGCTCATGCTGGTCACGGGTGCCGACTGGAACACCAAGGTGCAGCTGAGCGCCGGACCGCTCCTGCTCTCCGCCGTCCGCGCCGGTGTCGGCTGCATTCACGATCTTCCACCCGAAGCCCGGGCGGCGTTGGGTGCCGTGCGATCGGCCAGCGTGGGGGTATATGAGCGGCGTCATTCGGCTGGGCTCGTGTCGCGGAATCATCTCCTGGCGGCTGCCGACAGGTTGATGAGCGGGCGGGGCTGGATCCGGATCGTCGGAGTGGCGGATGGCGGCGACACCGTGATGATCTACTTGCCTGCCGGCGTGGAAAACTCGATGCCGTCGAGCGTCTGCCTCGCGGTCTGCAACAACCGGGAACTGGTGATTGTGGCCGCGCGGGTCGAGCCGGACGCGCTGGCCGCCCTGGCCTTCCAGGAGCTGGACAAAAGAAAGCTGGCCGGACTCTAGAGAGATCGCCGCAGGAAAAGGTTGTTTGCCACGGCCGAAACGGCGAGAACGACGGACGGCTCATGCCACCGTTGCCCGCCCTCGTGAAACCCGTTTTGCCGACGATCGTTCATCTCGACGCCGACGCCTTTTTTGTGTCGGTTGAGCAGGCGCTGAATCCGGTCCTGCGCGGAAAGAAGGTGGCGGTCGGCGGGAGCCAGCGGGGCATCATCTCGTCGGCCAGTTATGAGGCGCGGGCGTGCGGCGTCTATACCCCGATGCCGACCGCGCGGGCGGTCAGGGTATGTCCCGACCTCATCCTCGTCGCGCATACCTCCGGCCGGTACGGCGAATATTCCCGGCGGCTGTTTGATCTGTGCGAAAGCCTCACTCCCGTGGTTGAGCGGCGGTCGATCGACGAGGGGTTTCTCGACGTCGGTCCGTGCGGTTTCAAATCTCAGGCGGAGGTCGAAACTGCGGTGCGCGCGCTCCAGGAACGGATCTGGCAGGAACTGCAGATCACCGTTTCATTCGGACTGGCGAGGAACAAGCTTGTCGCCGGCATCGCCAGCAAGCTGCGGAAGCCGCGCGGGTTCGTGCTCGTGCCACCAGGCGGCGAGGCGGAGTTCCTCGCGCCATTGGAGGTCGGACGCCTGCCGGGGATCGGTGTGAAGACTGAGGCCGCATTGAAGGCGCGGGGCCTGCTCCGTGTCCGCGATCTATTGGCGCGGAATGAAGCCGAACTCCACGCGCTGTTCGGCGAGGGCTGGCGGGGGGTGATCGCGACGGCCCGGGGCGAGGACTTGTCGGTGGTGGAAACCGCGGAGGAAGACGCCAAATCCTATTCACAGCAGGAGACTTTCCCGACGGACATTGGCGATCTCGCGGAGATTGAACGCCTCGCCAAGCACATGATCGACGAACTCATGCCGAAGATCCGGGCCGACGGGAAACGGGTTCGCACGCTGACCGTGAAGGTGCGCTATCCCGGGATGGAGAACGAATCCGCCGGTCAGAGCCTGGCGGCGGCGGCCGACCTCGAGGCGCCCTTCTATCCGTTGGTGCGGCCGCTGCTCCGAAAGGCCTGGTCGCGCCGCCAGCCATTGCGGCTGATCAGCGTCCGGTTTTCCGGGGTGGAGGAGGGACCGGCCCAGATGGAGATGTTCATCGAGGCGGACGAGAAGCGCCGCCGGCTGGCCAGCGTGCTGGACCAGCTTAACCAACGGGCGACCAAGCCCGTCGTGCAGCGCGGACACCAGTTGGGGCATCGTCAGGAATGACCGATGATCCGAAGGCTCTTTTCCGGCGCGAGGTGCTTGCGAAAAAACCAATGGTCATTACAGACGACGCTTATGCCAATTTACGAGTATTACTGCGCGGACAACCATAAGATCTATTCGTTCTACGCGAAGACTCTGGCGCAGGGGCAGACGATTCCCAAATGCCCGGAAAACCCGGCTTTCCGCATGCGGAAGGTTCTCTCGGCGTTCGCCGTGACCGGTCGGACGCGCAAGGCGGCTGGTGGAGAGTCGGGCGATGCCGGCGCGCCGGCGCCGCCCGGTGGCGATACCGGCGCGCCGGCGGAGGAGGCCAGAATGGAGGCCGCGATGGCGGCAATGGAAGGCGAGTTTGCGAATATCGATGAGAGCGACCCGCGCGCCATGGGCCGGATGATGCGACGGATGTCCGAGGTGACTGGCGAGAAGCTCGACGGCGAGATGGAAGAGGTGGTGCGCAAGCTGGAGGAAGGTGCCGACCCGGACGAACTGGAGGCCCAGATGGGCGACGGGTTGGGGGAGGGGGGCGATCCCGACGATCTGCACGGAATGGGTCCGGGGGGCGGCGAGGGAATGCCGTCAGGAGTGCCCAGGGAACCGCGGCACCGCCTTCGCGTGCGCCGGGGCCCACCGGTTCGCGATCCGAAGCTTTACGATTTCGAGTAATCGCGGGCATGGAACGGGCGGACGCCGGCCTGCGGCCTTGGACGAGCGATGCACAACCATGCTCAACCTTGAGCGCAGTTGTGCCCGCTCAGGCGGCGATGAGTGAAGGCGGGTGACCAACCGCGAGGAGGCGATTTTACGGCGAAGTCTGTCGGAAGGAGGAAATTCTCCCGCCGAGGACCCAATGCACAACTGTGTTCAACCTTGAACATAGTTGTGCACGCAACGGACCGGATAATGAACGCGACAATCCCCGCCCGAGCGGTCGACTCACGGTCCAAGACGGAGCTGAACGGTTCCGCGGATGTCGGCCGACGAGGCGCCAACCTCAAGAAAATAGGCGCCGGATTCGACCACATAGGATTTTTCCCTCGGGTCCCAGTGGCGGAACGCGCCGGTGGGAATGGCCAGCTTGACCGCCGCGCTTTCCCCTTTCAACAGACTCACCCGCTGAAATGCGCAGAGCCGCTGGCGGGGCAGCTTCAACTCAGTCGGGCCCGGACGGCGAAAGTAGACCTGCACGACCTCGTCGCCATCGCGCTCACCTTCGTTGGTCACTTTGACTTCAACGATCACGATTCCGTCGGCCGCCGCGCGCTCCGAGGCGAGCGTCACCGGGCCATACTTGAATCGTGTGTAGCTCAGGCCATGTCCGAAGGCGTAAAGCGGCTGGCCCGTGAAGAACCGGTAGGTGCGGTTCGCCATGGAATAGTCCTTGAACGGCGGCAGATCATCGGTCGACCGGTAGAAAGTGACCGGCAGGCGGCCGGAAGGGTTGCAGTCACCGAAGAGTACCCGCGCGACAGCGATGCCGCCGGCCTGGCCCGGATACCAGGCCTGCAGAATGGCGGGCAGATTCGCCGCCTCCCAGGGCATCGCCATCGCACTGCCGCTGCAGTTGACGAAAATCACCGGCTTGCCCGTGGCCTGCAGGGCCTGGACCAGGGCGGTTTGAACGGCGGGCAGTTCGATCCGCGTGCGGTCGCCGCCATTGAACCCGTCGGAGTCCACCTCCATTTCCTCGCCTTCAAGCTTCGGGTCGATCCCGCCGACGTAGATAACCACGTCGGCGGTCCGGGCGAGTTCCACGGCCGCGGTGAACTCGGTTGATTGGGCGGCAGGCACTGCGCCTTTCTTCAAGGCAAGCGGGCACCCGGTGGCGGCGACAACCTCGATCCCAGGTCCGGCCGCCGCCTTGATTCCCTGCAGGATCGTCACGGGATGCGCGGGGGTGCCGTTGTAGTTGCCGAGCAGCATCGGCACAACGTCAGCATTGGCCCCGATCACCGCCAGACGTTTCAGGTGACTTCGAGCCAAAGGCAGAACGCCGGTGTTCTTGAGCAGCACCATCGACTCCTCCGCCGATTTCAGCGCCAGGGCCGCATGCGCCGGCGAATCGACTTCCGACATCGGAATCCGGGCGTAGGGGACCAGCGAGTCGGGATCAAACATGCCGAGGCGGAAACGAGCCGTCAGGATATGGTGCAATGCCCGGTCGATGTCCTGGTTCGTCAGCAGGTTTTCTTTCAGCGCCCGGCTGAGCGCATAATACTGATCGCCGCAGTTCAGGTCGCATCCGGCCCGGACCGCGCGGGCGGCCGCCGCCTCGGGTGTCGGCACGATCCGATGCGTTGCCCAGATATCCGACACGGCGTCGCAGTCCGAGACAACATGCCCCTGAAACCCCCATTTCTTCCGCAGCAGTTCGGTCAGAAGAAGGGGGCTCGCGGTGGCGGATTCGCCATAAACCCGGTTGTAGGCGCTCATCACGGCGCCAACATGAGCCTCGCGGACCGCGGCTTCGAAGTGGGGCAGGTAACTGTCGTAGAAATCCTGCTCGGACGGAACGGCGTTGAAAATGTGCCGCGTCGGCTCCGGCCCGCTATGGACGGCAAAATGCTTCGCGCACGCCAGGGCCTTCACATATCGCGGATCGTCCCCCTGCAGGCCGGTGATGAACGCCACGGCGAGCCGGCTGGTGAGAAACGGATCCTCGCCATAGGTTTCCTGGCCGCGNNCGGCCCCAGCGCGGATCGCGGAAGAGATTGATGTTCGGGGTCCAGAAGGTCAGCCCAAAATAGCTCGGGCCAATTCCGCGGCGTACCGCATCGTGGTGCTTCGCGCGGGCTTCGGTGGCGATGGCGTCGGCGATGCCATGGAGCAGGGTCGGATCCCACATCGCCGCCATCCCGATGGCCTGCGGGAAGGAGGTGGCCAGACCGGCCCGGGCGACGCCGTGCAGGCACTCGTTCCAATAGTCGTAGGCGGGCACCCCGAGACGGGGAATCGCGGCGGCGGCATTCAGCATCTGTCCGAGCTTTTCACGCAGCGACATCCGCCGGATGAGATCATCGATCCGCCGGTCCATCGGCTGCGATGGGTCCTGGTAGATGGGCGTCTCCTTGACGTCGGGAATCTGCTCGGCGCCGGCCGGTTCCGACGCCTGGAGATTGGCCGCAGTGATTTCGGCGATCATTTCGCCCGCGACACTGCGAATCCGGAGGGCATTAAACATCGCGTCGCCTCGCTGTCCCATGAACCGGATGGTCACTGGCCAGCCGTTGGGATCGTCCTCCACTTTGAGCGCTGCCTGAAAGCGGTAGGCGCGGGCAAAGCCGCCGGCGGCCTTGAAGACGTCGAGTCCTTCGACGACTGGCGTCCTCCAGCCGCGGAAGATATCGACCAGACGTTGGCCGTCGGCTCGGGCCACGGTCTCCGCCAGGTCGACCTCCAGCGTGTAGTCTCCCGCCGCCAAGCCGACCACGGTTGCTTCAAAGCTGGAACCGAAAGCGGTCGTTGAAAACACGGCGTCAGACGCCGCCCCTGCGATCACCGTTCCGGCGGGGAGGCTCTGATAGCGGAGCTCGCCGGTGACCAGAATCGCTTTTCGGCAAGTGGAACAGTCCGCAGCGTCGCGGGCGGCCACCGGAGCGGCCACAATCGCGACGGCAAGGAGGGATTTGAACAGGCTCATGGGGTGAATAGGGGTGACGGGACCCCAGCAGACCTCCCGGGCGGAGACAAGCGCGGATCGTCCGGCGCGGCGCGCCGAAACCACCGGCCGGAAGATTCCGGCTTGGTTCTTCGGGCGCTTCCTGTTCTTCGTGAAGGATGAATTCGCAGCTAAGCAAGCGCCTCGAGGCCGGGAAGCGCGCCGTGCTGGCGCAGACCGGAGTGCTGCATCGCGGCTTCCGGCGCGCCAAAAGCACCTGGAAATCCGACGGCACCCGGGTCACGACGGCCGATCTCGCAATCTCCGCGGCGATCCTGCGGGACCTCAAGGGGCAGTTTCCGGACGACCAGAGATTCAGCGAGGAATTACTGGACGCGAAACAACCCGTCGCCGCGACGGCCCGGTTCTGCTGGGTACTCGATCCAATCGACGGGACCAACAACTACGCCGCCGGCATTCCCTACTGCGCCATTTCCCTCGCGCTGCTCGAACACGGGGTCCCGGTCTACGGGGTGGTTTACGACTTCGCGCGCAAGGTGCTCATCCATGGCGGCCCGGCGTTCGGCGCGTTTGACGACGGAAAGCCGGCCCACGCAAGACCGGAGCCTCCGCACGCGAACAGCCTGGTCGGGTTTCACAGCCCTTATGACAAGACGCTGGTGCCGCAAGTCGAGGCGGTGATCCAGCAGTTCAAGATCCGCGGGCTGGGCAGCAGCACGCTGCATCTGGCCTATGTCGGCATCGGCCTGCTCGACGGCCTGCTGGATCACAACGTCCGGGTGTGGGATATTGCCGCCGCGCATGCCATTGCGCTCGGCGGCGGCGCCGAGCTCCATTACCTCCGAAACAACCCGTTTCCCCTGCGGAAATTCGACCTTAATATGCCGCGCATCCACTACATCGCCGGAAACCGGAAAGTCTGTGCGCGCATCAAGGCGCTGCTGCGGGCGGGTGCGGCCAACGCTACACCTGATACGGCTGGAGCGGCACCGGATCGATGACCTTGGTCTTGGGGAGCTTCTCCGCCAGCGCCCGGCCCATCCAGGCGCGGGCCGGCGGGTCTCCGTGCGTGAGCACGATGACCCGGGGATGGCATTGGGTGGCAAAGTCGAGCAATTCCTCCCGGTCGGCATGACCAGTCAGCTCGAAGCGCTCGATCCGCGCCTTCAGCTTGGTCTTCACGTTGACCTTGTCGAAAAGGAACGGATCGCCACTCTTCGAGGCCAGCAGCTGCCCGCCGGGAGTGTCGGGATCGCAATAGCCGACGAAACCGAGGGTGTTGCGGGCGTGGCCGGCGAGCGCGGCAGCGACGATGTAGGAAGGCGTGCGCTCCACCACCATGCCGCTGCTGACGACATAAAGGGCGCTAGCCTCAGGCAGGGTGCCGGGCTCGAGTTTGCGCGGAAGGGGGCGCACCTTGAGATCCTTGAGAACCTGCCGCGTGAACGTCAGCTGCTTGGTCTTGCGGGCGATGTCGTCGTAGTAGTCGCAGAGGTCGATGCCGAGGCCCGAGGCGAAGATGGGGCAGTCGACCAACCGGCCGAACTTGCGCGCGTCATGCAGGATGGAGAGGATCTCCTGCATGCGGCCGAGCGCAAAGGTCGGAATGAGCATCGAACCTCCGCGCTGGATGGTCTCATTGATGACCGCGATGAGCCGGGCCACTTCATTCACCCGTTCCTTGCCGACGGGGCGGGCGGTGTCGCCCCGGGTGGTTTCCATGACGAGCGTGTCAAAGTGGTCGAGGGGAAACTTTGCCGCCGGGCAGGTGCGCTGCGCCTCAAATTGCACGTCGCCGGTAAAGAAGAGCTTCCGGTGTTTGTGGTGAAGCTCGACGCCGGCGGCGCCGGCCACGTGGCCCGCTTGGTGAAAGATGATCTCGATCTCGTCCCGCGCTCCGTGGAACTTCTTGGCGTGGCCGTAGGGCAGGGGCGTGAACCGCCGGGCGCACCGATCGATCTCCTCGTGGGTGAATAGCGGATACTCCGGGATGTTGTCCTCGGCGCGCTGCCGCTCCATCACGTTGGCCGAATTGTGCAGCATGCGCTCGATCAGCATCCGGCTGGGCTGGGTCATGATCACCGGCGCCGAGGGCTGTTCGCGGAGGAGGACCGGCAGGCTGCCGATGTGGTCCAGGTGGCAGTGCGTGATAATGATCAGATCCAGCGTCACGCCCCGCAGCGGGCTGAAGTCGGGCGTGGCCGCGCGGCCGACCATCTTCGGATGCAATCCGCAATCGATGAGAATCTTGAGATCGCCGAGTTGAAAATAGCAGGAATTGGCGCCGATGCCGCCGTGGCGGTTGAGGTCGATTAACTTCATTAATTGCGCCTAACAAGGATCAGCGCGCCCGCTGGCGCAAGCTTCCTCATTCCTCGGGGATGACCATGTCAAACGGGGCCAGCTTCACGTGAACATGGCTGCCGAATTCGTCGACGCCATGAAACGATCCGTCGGCGCGCGCCCGGCAGCCGGTGACATGATAACTATTGTAGGAAAAATGCTCGCCAGGGGCCAGCCGGGGCGTTTCGCCCACGATCTTGTCCCCCTCGATCACGAGCCGGCTGCCGTCTTCATGAAGAATCATCCATTTTCGCCCGAGCAGGGTGACCACACGGTCCGACTCATTCTTGATGGTGATGAAATAGACAAACGCGTGCGGCTTCCCCTCCGGCAGGCAGGTGCCCCCGTGGTGGTGGACCAAACGGTCAAGATGAGCCGTGAGGCCCGGGATTTCTAGAGAGTTATGCGCCATGCCTTAGGATCGGGCCGGGAGCGCTGCAGTGGGTTCAGCCGCCCGGCACANNCTGGCTGGCCAGAGCGTGAACGCGGGGCACGGCTTTCGGCTTGCCGAAGGCGGAGCCGCGCCGCACAAACACGCCAGCTATGGAAAAGCTGGCCCTCCTCTCTGTCAGCGACAAACGCGGCCTGGTCGAATTCGCGACCGCCCTGGTGAAACGGTTTGGCTACCGGATCCTGTCCACCGGGGGTACGGCGAAGCTCCTCGCGGCGCAGGGACTCCCCGTGACGGAGGTGAGCCAGCACACCGGTTTCCCCGAGATCATGGAAGGCCGGGTGAAAACCCTGCATCCGAAGATTCACGGCGGTCTGCTCTGCCGGCGCGACAAGCCGGACCACCTGCGTCAGGCGGAGGCCAATGGCATCGCGCTCATCGACCTGGTGGTGGTGAATCTCTATCCGTTTGAGCAGACCGTCGCCAAGCCCGGCGTGCGTTTCGAGGAGGCCATCGAGAATATCGACATTGGCGGCCCGTCCATGCTGCGCAGCGCCGCCAAGAACCATGAAAGCGTGACCGTGGTGTGCGACCCGGCGGATTATGATCCGGTGCTCGCCGCGATGGAGTCTCCCGCCGCCCTGGCTGCGCTCCGGCGCAAACTTGCGCTCAAGGTTTTCCAGCGCACGGCAAGTTATGATGCCGCCATCTCGCGTTACCTCGAGGAACAGCGCGGGGAGCCGGATCTCGGCGCAGTCGCGGGTTTCCCCGCGGCGCTCACCCTGACCTACCAGCGGGCCTCCGGCCTGCGCTACGGCGAGAATCCGCACCAGCAGGCCGCGCTGTACGGGACGTTCTTCGAACACTTCGAGCAGCTCCAGGGCAAGGAGCTCAGTTATAACAACATTCTCGACATCACCTCGGCCACCTACCTGATCGGCGAATTCGAGCGGCCGACGGTCGCCATTCTCAAACATACCAACCCGTGCGGAGTCGCCAGCGCCGACACGCTCCTGGCCGCGTGGCCGCGGGCTTTCGCGACCGACCGGCAGGCGCCGTTCGGCGGCATCATCGTTGTCAACCAGACCCTCGAAGGCGACCTGGCCAAGGCGATCGCGGAGATTTTCATGGAGGTCATCATTGCCCCGCGCTTCAGTGAGGAGGCCCTGGAGATCTTCCGCAAGAAGAAGAACCTGCGCCTGATGGTGGCCAAAGGCGGCCTGGGGGCGGACTCGCTGCGCGAGGTGCGCTCGGTCGTCGGCGGAGTGCTCGTGCAGGATCGCGACGCCACGCTCGGCGACGTGCCCGGCTTCAAGGTGGTGACCAAACGCCCGCCAACCCTTGCGGAATGGGCGGGACTGCTTTTCGGCTGGAAGGTATGCAAGCACGTCAAATCGAACGCCATCGTCTATGCCCGCGGCGAGGAAACGCTTGGCATCGGCGCCGGGCAGATGGCCCGCGTCGACAGCTCGCGCATCGCCGTGTGGAAGGCGGGCGAGGCTGGACTCGACCTAAAGGGCTCCGTCGTGGCCTCCGAAGCTTTGTTCCCCTTCGCCGACGGCTTGATTGCGGCGGCGGACGCGGGCGCCACCGCCGCCATCCAGCCCGGCGGTTCGATGCGGGACGACGAGGTGATCAAAGCCGCCAACGAGCGCGCCATGGCCATGGTCTTCACCGGAATCCGGCATTTTCGACACTAAATGTTTTGCGCTCGCGCGGCGCCGGCGGATGCTTGGGCATGTTTGACCCGGTCGAGAGACTGAAGGAATTCGTCCGTCACCCCAGCGTTTCGACGGACTCGAAGTACCAGGACGGCATGAGGGGGGCGCAGGAATTCGTCAGTGGCCTGCTGCGTTCCCTGGGCTTCGCGGTGGAGGTGGTGAAGACCAACCTGCATCCGATCATTCTCGCGCAGCGCGCTGGAGATCCCAGCTGGCCGCATGTGATCGTCTACGGCCATTACGACGTGCAGCCGCCGGACCCGCTGGATCTCTGGAAATCCCCACCGTTCGAGCCAACGGAACGGGACGGGCGCCTCTGGGGGCGGGGTGCGGCGGACAACAAGGGCCCGCTCATGGTGCACATCGCGGCGGTCGGCCGGTTGCTGGAGCGGAATCCGCGCCTGCCGCTTCGCATCACGTTTCTCATCGAAGGCGAGGAGGAAACGGGCAGTCCGAGCTTCCTGCCGTTTCTCGAGAAGTACCAACACCGGTTGAATGCCGACTTTGTGTTTCTCTCCGATACCGGGATTCCGCGCGAGGATCAGGTGGTGATCACCTGCGGCCTGCGCGGTCTCGTGCTCTGCGACGTCGAGGTGACAGGCGCAAAATCGGACCTGCATTCGGGCCTGCACGGTGGCGTCCTGCGCAATCCGATTCAGGCCCTGGCCGAGTTGTGCGCCTCGTTGCACACGCCGGACGGCCGCGTGAATATTCCGGGGTTTTACAATGACGTCCTCGAGGTGGAGCCGTGGGAGCGGGCCGAGCTGTCCAAACTGGGAACCACGGAGGCGGAGTATCGCAGTTTCCTCGGGATCCCGGCCTTTCACGTGCCGCCAGGCTATACTCCGTTCGAAGCCATCCGTTTTCTGCCGACGCTCGAATTCAACGGCATCAGCGGAGGCTATCAGGGGGAGGGGAGCAAGACGGTCATCCCCAGCAAGGCATTCGTGAAGATCAGCTGCCGGCTCGTGCCCAACCAGACTCCGGCGAAGATCCGGCTGCTGCTTTATGCGGCAATCCGCGAGCGCCTGCCGAAGGACGTGACCTTTCGCATCATCGATCAGCACGAGGCCACCCCCTATATCGTCGTGCCGCCCGATCGTTCCAACACGCCGAAGGATCAACCGGCGCGGCTGGCCACGGCGTTTCGGGCCATCGATGCCGCGGTCACGGAGGTTTTTGGACGACCTCCGCTTTACCTGCGGGAAGGCGGGAGTGTGCCGATCATCGCCGACATCAAGCGGGTGCTCGGGCTCGACTCGGTGCTGCTCGGCTTGTTCCTGCCCGAGGACAATCTCCATGCGCCTAACGAAAGCTTCAATCTGCGGGTCATGCAGAAGGGGATCGCCGTCTCGGAGAGGATGTTCGCGACGCTGGCAGGGAAGTAGCCGGTTTATTTCATGGAGACGCGACGCCCTACATCCCACTGCATTGTCATGCTACGCCCAACAAAAAAGCCCCGGGGTGATCCGGGGCTTCGCAAAAGTCGCAGGCGGAGGCCGCCTATTTCTTGAGGATCACAAAATCGACCCGGCGATCCTTTTCCATCTGTTCCGCGGTGCCTTTTTCGATGGCCCCGAGCGAGCCCTTGGAAAGGATCTGCAGCTTGTCGGCCGAAATGCCGAGGGTCTGCAAAAACTTCTTTACCCCCTGTGCCCGGCGGTCACCCAAGCCCATGTTATATTCAGACGTGCCGCGCCAGTCGCAATGGCCTTCTAGCATCATCCGGTATTGCGGCGTCTTCTTCAAGTAGTCGGCCGCCGCGGTGATCTTGGCTTGCTCATCCTTCTTGATGGCCGATCGATCGAAGTCGAAATAGACTGATACGAGAAGTCCGCGGATCGTGTCAGCGTCCTCAATGACCCCATCGGTGCGCGGCTGCAGGGTGTTCGCCGAGGCATCGGTGAGATTGCCCATGGAGTTCGGCAGGAGGGAGCTGTTGGAGCCCATGGCCGAGGTGTCGGCCGGAGTGGGACGCGGTTTCTTGGTGCACCCGGCGAAGATCACCGCGGCACTAACAATTACGAGGCACAGTTTGCGTGAGATTTGGTTCATCGAAGGCACGAGACAGGAGTGAGTTGACGTTATTGCCCAAAGGGGTTGCGTTGCGCAAGGAATTTATCGACTCCGGCTACAGGGAAGCCACGGCGTCCGGCCCGTTGTGGCTGCTGTTCGACGACGGATCACTACAGCCGGACGCGATCTTGAATCTGCGCGGTTCTTCTTGACCAAGGGCCCGGACTGGAAATCAGAGCCCGCGCTTCTGCTCGATCAGGCCGATCTCGAGCGCATAGCGGGTGAGGCTGGCGACGTCGTGCAGGTTGAGCTTGCGCATCAGGTTAGTGCGATGGTTGTCGACGGTCTTCACGCTGATGCCAAGTTTGGTGGCAATTTCCTTGGTGCTGTAACTTTCGGCGACCAGTTG
The DNA here is from genome assembly GCA_003153035.1 of Opitutia bacterium. GTDB lineage: Bacteria > Verrucomicrobiota > Verrucomicrobiia > Opitutales > Opitutaceae > Fen-1467. Next base: position 10,630 of record PMBT01000013.1, on the reverse strand, counting down.
AAGAATCTCGCGTTCGCGATCGGTGAGAAAATCGGAGCTCGCACTGGCGCTCGGATTCGCGACGACATTGCGCAGCAAGGCGGCCACCGCCGGGCCGAAATAAGTGCCGCCATTCGCCACGGTCTCGAGTCCCTTCTTGAATTCAAACAAACCCGCGGTCTTTTCGACGAAGCCATGCGCCCCGGCTTCGAGCATCTCCCGCACCAGGACGGGATTCTCGTGACCCGAGAAAACCAGCACGCGCATGTTGGTGAGCACCTTGTTCAACCGGCGCAGGAGATCGACGCCATTCAACCCCGGCAGCTTCGCATCGAGGACGATGACATCGGGTTTGACCTCAAGGCAGAGCTGGTAGGCACTCTGGCCGTCACCGCTTTCGCCCACGATCTTGAAGGTAAGGTCCGTGCGGAGGATTTCCGCCAGCATCTCGCGAATCGCGGTCTGATCTTCGATGATGACAAGCCGTTTCATATTGTACCGGAACGCCCGCTTGAATAATCACCAGCAACGTCAGTTGATTCCGACGATTATTCAAGCCTGGAGGTCACGTGCCGAAAGCATGGCATACTTCCCCCGCATTTTACAAGTGAAGCTTTTCGCCCAGATTGGCCCGCGATTCAAACCGGGTACGCGCGACAGGGTGGCTGGGGGCCGGGCGGCCCTGGCGGCGCTTCTGATGATGGGCTGGAGCGGCGGATGCGCCTCATCTGACCTGGCGCCGGCCGCAAAGGATGCGCCGGTCCCGCCTTCCGCCAACGTGAATGTCGACCAAGCCTGGCATGATGCGAAGATGGTGGCGGGGCGCGAGCCGGGGCGCGAACCAGCCATGGGCGCGGGCTCGTCCATGCAACCGGTGTACGGCGACAATACGATGCTCGTTATCAGCCCCATCGCCTACGACCAGCTTCGCGAGGGGATGTCCGTGGCCTACCTGAACCGGCGGGGAGTGCGGGTGGTGCACCGGCTCGTTGCGAAGGTGGATGGAGGATGGCGGGTAATCGGACTCAACAACGATCGTGAGGACGACGATCTCGTCACCCGCCAAAACCTGCTTGGCGTGGTTTACGCGTCGTTCAATTACGACGACGAGCCGCCGAAAAGGTAGGATGCCGGACGGGAGCGCCCAGCCAATAATGCAGTCGGATGAAGGGCGCGGTCGCCATACGCCGGACTTCGTAGTTCCGGCCTAGACGAAAAGGGACGCAGCCAGATTCCCCGTGCGTCCATTGATTTGTTGCATGCAGAGGGTAAAACTGGTGGGTCGACCGGGACTCGAACCCGGAACCAACGACTTAAAAGGACGCTGCTCTACCATTGAGCTATCGACCCAGGCCAATGACTGGTAGCGATTCAGGATTCTTTTCCTGGTCCGACCCATACCGGCTTTCAGACGTGAACCCTCTCTAAAGGCAGCACGTGGAAGGGATGGGAAAGAACCAGCGTTGGAAACCCACTTCGCAACAGCCAGAGCGGCCGGTATTACGCCGGCTTCGTGATCTCCGGCAAGCAGAAATGGATTTCCCTCGATGCAGATGTTTTCAGCGTCGCCAAGTTACGACTCACTGATGAAGCGAGAAAACGGCAACGACTCCGGTGTGAGAAGTCCGCCATCGCGGGCGGTACTTGCACGATGGGCGACCTGCCGGCGGTCTACCGGAAGCGAGTAGCGGCGCGCGTCGAACTAAATGCCAACACCCGGCAGCGAATGGCGAGCACTGCTCCTACATCGTCAAGACGTGGCCGGGCTTCCCATTGCTAACGCCGGACGAATTGTTGCGCGGAAAACTAGAAGACTGGTGAGGTCGGGCATCCGCAAGCACGCGGATCGGAACATCGGGAGAATATGGAACCCCCAATGCCGGATTTCTCGCGGTGTCACCGCTGATCGCTGGCAAGGCGTTACAGATGGTCCTTCGAAAATGGGTTGGTTCTGAAACGTGGGTGAATCGGATCGTTTCCCTTTGATCTTCTAAAGCACCGTCCTTTAAGGCCTCCGAAGAAAGGACGATTTTGGATCTTAAGAGCTTGGTGGACGGGACCCGTAACAGGATTGCTCGGACGGGACTCTTTCGCATAATGCCTCCACGATGAGATCGAATCGCGGGAAGGCCGGACGGCGGTGGCTGGCAGGAACGGCAGCAATTTGGCTCGGGGCCGCAGCGGTCGCGGGGGCGGTGGGGCCGCCCGAGGCGGCGGCCCCACCGCCGCTGATTCCGGTGGAGGACTTTGCCCGGGCGCCCCAATACCTCGATATGCAGCTGTCGCCCGACGGCACCTGCATCGCCTTCCGGACGTTCCAGAACGAGAGCTCCGGCCTGGGGTTCTTCTCCCTCGATAAGATGAAGGCCGAGGTGATGATGTGGGGCGAAAAGGGTTTCTCCCTCGCGGCCAAATACAACGCTGTCTTCGGCTACCAATGGGTCAGCCCCAACCGCTTGGTCGCCTACACCGCGCTGGGGTGGGCCGGGGCCAACCGCGATTTCTCCTGCTTCAAATACCTGACCGGCTGGGGGCGATGGAGCGAGGAGCGGGAGCGCCCGGGCATCGCCTCCTCGTCGGAATTCTACCCGATTGGGATCGTGCCGGACAGCCGGCTGGACCCCCAGAGCGTGCTGGTGACGAACACGCCCGACATCTCCAACGCCGAGTTCAGGCCGGATGTGTTCCAGTTGAACACCGAGAATGGGAGCTTTCGCCTCGTGGAGAAGAATCCCGGCAATGTGCGGAACTGGGGCGCCGACTGGGACGGCAATATCCGCTTCGGATTGATCAGCGACGGCGTGAGCAGCCAGCTGATCTACCGCGCCGCGCCGGATCAGCCCTGGAGCCCGGCGGTCGACTTTGGCCGCGACACGGTATCTTCCGAGATCGCCGGTCTCGATGCCGACAACCGCACACTCTTCGTTTTCAAGTCGTCGCCCGACGGGCGGAAGGCGCTCTATGCCTTCGACCTGCGGGAACGGAAGTTCGGTGGCGCGCTCTTTCAGCACAAGAAGTACGATGTCGCCGCTGCCGTCTTCTCGCCCAAGCACCGGCGGTTGCTGGGCGTGCGCTACAACACTGAGATGCCGCGGCAATACTGGTTCGACCCCGATTTCGCCAAGCTGCAGGGCGACATCGACAAGGCCAATCCCAGCCTCGTGCACGAGATCGTAGGTATGGACTGGGACGTGAAGAAAGTCCTCCTGTTCTCGCATTCGGCGCGCGAACCAGGGTACTATACCCTGCTCAACCTCGAGACGGGCAAGCTGCTCCCCGTGGCAAAGACGCGGCCGTGGCTCAAGCCAGAGGCCATGGCCGAGATGTACCCAGTCAAGTGCAAGGCCCGCGATGGGCTGGAGCTGAACGGCTACGTCACCTTGCCTCCGGGTCGCGGAAAGAAGAACCTGCCGATGGTCACCTATGTGCACGGCGGCCCGTTCGGGCCTCGCGATGTCTGGGGCTTCGACCCCATCGTGCAGTTTCTGGCCAACCGAGGCTACGCCGTGTTGCAGGTCAACTACCGCGGATCCGGAGGCTATGGCGACGAGTTCTACCTTAAGGGCCGACAGGAGGTCGGCGGCGCCATCCAGGACGACATCGAGGATATGACCCGGTGGGCTGTCCAGCAGGGGGTGGCCGACCCCCATCGGCTGGCCATCATGGGCGGCAGCTACGGCGGCTACAGCACGCTCTTCGCCCTCGCCCATACTCCCGAGCTATTCCGATGCGGCGTCGCGTGGGCGGCCGTGAGCGATTGGCTCGCCCTCTTTAAATCCGCGAAGGAGGACACTATGTACTCGCGTGACGCTTTGCGCTTTTGGGCCGCAGTGCTCGGCGACATGAACGATGAAAAACAGCGCCAGCGCCTCGCGTCCGCCTCGCCTGTTACGCTTGCCGCGCACATCACGGCGCCGTTGTTGATCATGCATGGCGAGGACGACGCCACGGTGCCGATCGGCCAGGCATACGAGATGGTAACCGCGTTGAAAAAGGCCGGCCATCCCGCCGACACCCTTTACCTCGACCGGGTTGGCCACTGGTGGCCCGCGAACAAGCGGGGCGTCGTTCTCCTCGAGCGGCTCGAGGCCTTCCTTGCGGCCAACTTGGGGAAGTGAGGCGCCGCCGCCAGGGAGAGGGGAAGTCGGGCCTGCCACCGCCTCTTGCGCTACGCCTCGTCAAGCGGTCCTGTTGTAGGCTTTAGGGTTTGCGACCCGAGGATCATCCGCTGCCTGGTCGACCAGACAACGCCCGCGCAACTTGAAGCCGCGCTCAATGAAAGGGGTTTCCCGCAAGGGTGACTAATGCCGGTCGTGGGTGCGGTCTGAAATCACGTTTCATTGACGCCAAGGGCCTTCAGGCAGACCGACAGCGCCGTCATTGCGAGGAGGCGCACGTGCCTTTGCCTGAGATGACCCGCAAGACGCGAGCGGCGAACAGGTTGAATCTGGGGAGCAATGTGCCGCCAGAGCGAACATCAGGCCTTTCTCGGGGTCTCCTTGACCGCACCCCGATCCTGCCCTATCGCCAACCCTGTGCCGCCAGAGTTAAAGAAACCGGGAACAATTCGGAGTTACGCCCATCAGAGCGAAGCTGAACGTATGTCGATGAAGGCTCAAGACGTGGCATTGGACCGCCTCCTGGTGGATCGCTTTCGGCAAGGCGACCAATCCGCCTTCGAGCAGATGGTCTCGCGCTACTGGGGCCGCATCTACGCGATGGTGCACCAGCTTTTGCGCAATCCCGAGGACGCGGAGGAGGTAACCCAAGACACGTTCATTCGGGCCCATCGGGGACTGGTCAATTTCCGCGGCGAGTCAGCCTTTTCAACCTGGCTTTACCAGATTGCCACCAATCTCGCGCGCAACCGGTACTGGTACTGGTGGCGCCGGCGCCGGGATAAGACCGTTTCGTTCGACCAGCCGATCGGTGGCGATAATGAAACCACGCTGGCTGAGGTGATCCCGGCCGAGTTGGAGACTCCGGAAGACGCCACCATCACCCAGGAATTTGTGAACCGGATCGCCGAGTGCATGGGCAAATTGAGCCCGAAGCATCGGGAGATCCTGGTTCTGCGCAACGTCAAGAATCTGTCTTACGAGGAAATCGCCGAGATCCTCCATATCAGCGTGGGCACCGTGAAAAGCCGGATCGCCCGCGCCCGGGAGAGTCTGCGGGCAAAAATGGGAGATGAATTCAAATGAAAGAGTCCAAGTTTATCGAGCTACTCAACCTTTACATCGACCACCAGATTTCCCCGGAGGAGGCGGCCCTGCTAGAGGAGGAGATCCTGCGAAATCCGTCGCGCCGGCAAACCTATAACCAATACTGCCGGATGCAGCGCGCCTGCACCCTGGTGCTTGACCAGTTCAATGCCCCGGCCGGTCGAAACGTCCGCGGAGCGGGCGAAATTGTCGGGTTTGAGTCAGCCGGACGACGGCCGCATTGGGGCTACTATGCAGCCGGTCTGGCAGCGGCGGCCGGGATTGCGCTGATCGCCGTGCAGGGATTCCTCCATTCGGGCGGGCACCCCTCCCAGGCCCAGTTTCCGGCGGCACCCCGGCCCGATGGTTCGCTCGTGAGCTCAGATCCGGTCCGGGCGACCGGGCCGGCGCGCTTCGAGGCGACGGCGGCACGACTGCCGGCGCAAACCGAGTTGTTCATTGACGAGCGGCTCCGGGTCATCTCGCCGATGAGCCCAGCTGACGGCCTGCCGGTGGTCATCGCGAATTCGCAGCGCCCGCCGGTTCCTTTGTCGCTTCCGCAAGTTCCGCCGGCAGCGCGCAGCGTGCGCCCGACGATCGAGCAGTTTGTCTTTGCGCCGGAGTCGGCGAGTCCGGATAGGCCCAAGATATTCCGGAATCGCCAGCAGACCGACGAAGAAGCCTACAAGGCTGCTTTGGAATACCACCGCTGATGCGGGTTCGCGTGGACGGCCGGCGCGCCCAGTACTCGGAGGACGGGCGGCTGTTCGCGGACCTCCTCAACCGAGGGCTTTCTTAATCAGCTGCTCGGTGGTGGCGGCGGAACCAAGCGCGATCCACGCCTGGCGAACCACCTTATCGGCGTCGGCCGCTTTGTAGCCAAGGGCCATCAGGGCCATCACCGCGTCCCGCTGGGCATTCGGCGCGGCCGCATCGGGGTGGGCTGCGGGGCCCGGCAGCGTCGCGGCTGATTCGAAGGCGGACGAGGATTGTCCCTTGAGTTCCATCACCAGGCGTTCCGCGGTCTTCCTGCCGATGCCCGGACATTTCGCGAGCGTGGCCACGTCGCCGGTGGCAATGGCACTGCGCAGCAAGGGTAGCGAAAGCCGGCTCATGATGCTGAGCGCAACCTTGGGCCCGACCCCGGTCACTTTCTCGATCAGCATCCGGAAGAAATCCCTCTCCTCGGCGGCGGCAAAGCCGTAGAGGGTCTGGGCATCCTCACGATAGACCACCAGCGTGTGGAGCCGCACCGTGCCGCCCGTCGCCGGCAGTCGCTCGGTGGTCGTCAACGGGATGTTCACCTCGTAGCCAAGGCCGTTGACCTCCACCACGGCAAGCAGCGGAGCGGCCGCGACCAGGGTCCCCTGGATGCTCGAGATCATCGCGCGCCGTCCCGCAGACCGAGGACATCCTGCATGTCATAGACGCCGGGCGGTCGCGACAGGACCCATTGCGCAGCCCGCAGCGCGCCGCGGGCGAAGATCGCGCGATCGGAGGCCTTGTGGGTGAGCTCGATCCGCTCGCCGAGCGCCGCGAAGATCACCGTGTGATCGCCCACCACATCACCCCCGCGGAGGGAATGGATGCCCACCTCGCGGGGCGAGCGCTCGCCGGGGAGCCCTTCGCGGCCGTGGCGGAGCGCCTCGGGGGTGAGTTTCCGTTCCTTCAGGATGATCTCCAGCAGCCGGGCGGCGGTTCCACTCGGAGCATCCTTCTTGAAGCGATGGTGCATTTCGACCACCTCGGCATCGTAAGCGGCGTCAAGAACGTGCGCGGCCTGCTGCGTGAGGTGGAAAAGCAGGTTGACGCCGACCGAGAAATTTCCCGTCCAGACACAGGGCACCCGGGCGGCGAGGGCCTGGAGGCGGTGCCTCTCGGCGGCTGGATGGCCGGTCGTGCCGATGACGATGGCCTTGCGGTGTTCCGCGGCGAGATTCAGGAGCCCCTCCGTCGCCGCGGGCGTGCTGAAATCCACGATCACATCGCAGCCAACCACACCGGACGCGGGATGATCGCCGGCATCGACCGCCGCTCCGATGCGGATGCCCAGCTCGGCCGCGGCGGTGGTCAGGGCCTGGCCCATCCGGCCGCGGGCGCCATTCAAAAGGATCGTGAGGGACATGGCGCGGAATGGCTACCCGGCGAAATCCGTCAGCGCCTTTCTGAGGGCGGCAAGACTGGCCGGGGCCAGCTCGCAAAGCGGAAGCCGGACCTCTGGCGAACTGATCCGGCCGGCGGCGGCCAGCGCTGATTTTACCGGCACTGGATTGGTCTCGATGAACAAGGACTTGAATACCGGGTAGAGCCGGCGGTGCAGCCGCCCGGCGTTCCGGTAATCACCCACCAGCGCAAGGTGCGTGAGTTTGACCAGCTCGCGGGGTAGCAAGTTGGAGGCGACACTGATCACGCCCTCCGCTCCCACTGCCATGAAGGGCAGGGTGAGGGAATCGTCACCGCTGAGCACGACGAGGTCCCGGCCCAACGCCTGCTTGAGCTGGTCGACGCGGTCGACCGAGCCCCCGGATTCCTTGATATAGCGGACATGGGAGAATTTCGCCCGGAGGCGTTCGACCACCGGCACGCTGATTTCCACGCCGCAACGGCTGGGGATGGAATATAGAACGATCGGCCGGTCGGTGACCTCCGCGATGCTGGCGAAATGGCGGAAAAGCCCCTCTTGCGTTGGACGGTTGTAATAGGGTGCGACCACCAGCATGGCGTCCACTCCGGCCTCATGGGCGGCCCGGGTGAGCTCGAGCGCCTCGAGGGTTGAATTGGACCCGGTGCCGGCGACCACAGGCACGCGTCCGCGCGCCGTTTCCACTACGCAGCGGACCACATCCATGTGTTCCTCGTGCGAGAGCGTGGCCGATTCCCCGGTCGAACCGGCGGGCACCAGGCCGTCGATGCCGCATTTTATCTGAAAATTAACAAGGGAACGGAGGTCGTCGTATGCGACCATTTGCTGGCGCAACGGGGTCACCAGCGCAGTGAGAGTGCCGGTCAATGGGCGCGACTTCATGTCAGGAGAAGATCTTGGAATGTAGCCTTGCTGACCAAAGCAGACCTGCCTAGAAAAGCACATCCTTTTTTCGCCCCCGCACCCCGCGACCCTCTATGGACCCCGTCGAATTGTTCAATGAAGTACTCAAGCTCGCAGTGGAAGCCAACTCGAGCGATGTCGTCATCAAGTCGAGCAAGCCGGCTTACTTCCGGATCAGCGGCCGGCTCAAGCCCGTGGACATGGACCCGATCGAAGGCGAGATCGTCCGCGGCTTTGTGAACGCGACCGTCCCGCGGAATTTCCGCGGCCTCTGGGACCGCGACGGCCAGGTCGACTATGCCTATGCGGCCGAGGACGTGGGGCGATTTCGCGTGAACGCCTTTCACCAGCGGGGCTCCGCCAGCGTCGTTTTTCGTTACATCAAGAGCCGCGCGCCGACCTTCGAGCAGCTCAACCTCGATCAGGACACGCTCATCCGGCTCGCCCAGTCGAAGGATGGCATTCTGCTGGTCTGCGGCGCCACCGGTTCGGGCAAGAGCTCGACCATGGCGGCGATGCTAAACTGGATCAACCAGAACCTCGACCGTCACATCATCTCGATTGAGGACCCGATCGAATACACGTTCACGGATGACAAGTCGGTCTTTCAGCAGCGGGAGATCGGGATCGACGTCGCGGACTTTCCCATGGCGGTCCGCGCCGTGCTGCGCCAGAACCCCGATATCATCTTCATCGGGGAGATGCGCGACAAGGAGACGTTTGAGACGGCCATCTCCGCCGCCGAGACCGGGCACCTGGTTCTCTCGACGATGCACGCCTCGACCGTCCAGCAGTCGCTCACCCGGCTCTTTGAGTTCTTTCCGCCGGATCAGGTCACCCANNAATCTGATCCTTGAGGGGCATTTCGAGAAAATCCAGCAGCTGCTGGAGCTCGGCGACGAGTCCGGGTCGAAGTCCTTCAACCGGGACCTCTACAATCTCATCAAGTCCGCCAAGATCAGCAAAGCCGACGGCATGCGCTTTTCGCCGAATCCTCCGGCGCTCGAGATGAATCTCAAGGGCATCTTCATCCGTTGACCCGGGCCGCGGGCCTGGAAACTCTTTTTCTGGAGACGCGACGAGGGCGTCGCGTCTCCAGAGCACAGCCGGCAACACAGAGCCATTCTCAGTGTGAAATGTCCCGGCTGGAACGGACGGGCGGTGCGCGATCCACCGAAGGGATTCCGTCCGTCCGCGCATTTTAATGCTTGGTTTTTGGCCGGCGGGCCGGTTTAACCACCGGCCTTCGCTATGTCAGTTGCACTCCTTTTCGCCGGTCAGGGCGCCCAGAAAGTGGGCATGGGCAAGTCGCTCTGCGACGGCTCCGCCAACGCGCGTCTGCTTTATGACGAGGCCAACCGCGTGCTCGGCTGGGACCTGGCGCGGGTGTCTTTCGCGGGCCCCGAGGCCGAACTCACGCAGACCCGCGTCTGCCAGCCGGCGCTTTTCGTGCACGGCCTGGCGCTCCATGCGATCCTGAAGGAACAGGGCAGGCTGGGCGACGACGTGAAGATCGCCCTGGGTCTCAGCCTGGGAGAGATCACTGCGCTGACCGCCGCCGGGGTGTTTGATTTCGCCACCGGACTGCGGGTGGTCGCCGAACGCGGCCGGCTGATGCAGCTGGCGTGCGAGCAAAGCAGCGGCACGATGGCGAGCATCATCGGCGAGGAACGGGCGACGGTTGAAGCGCTCTGCCGGGAGTTCGGCGTGGAGATGGCCAATCTCAACTGCCCCGGGCAGATTGTCATCTCGGGTGACAAGGCGAAGATCGGCGCCGCGGTGGCGGCCGCCAAGGATCGCGGCATGCGAAAGGTGATCCTGCTGAACGTCGCCGGCGCCTACCACAGCCGCCTCATGGAGCCCGGCCGCGCCGCGTTTGCGACTTTTCTGGAGGGCATCGCGTTTGCCCGGCCCAGCCTGACGGTCTTTAGCAACACCACCGGCAGGCCGGTCGTGGAACCCGCCGAGATCCGCNNGGCGGCGTCCTGGCCGGCCTGGCGCGGCGCATCAACCGGGACTGGCCGGTCCGGAGCTTCGCCGTGTGGGCCGATTTCGCCGCTTGAAAGCGGCGGAGGGCGGCTTCACATTGGCTGTTTCCACCCGCATCCGGCCCCTGGCGGCCGGGGGCTCCTGATCACTCGCGCATGGACGTCTCGCTCAAACGCAACTTCTGCATCATCGCCCACGTCGACCACGGCAAAACGACGCTCTCCGACCGGCTGCTTGAATTCACGCACACCGTCACGCAGCGCGAGATGAAGGACCAGCTGCTCGACTCGATGGACTTGGAGAAGGAGCGGGGCATCACCATCAAGATGCACCCGGTGACCATGTCCTACCCGGCCAAGGACGGCCGGGTGTATCAGCTCAATCTCATGGACACGCCGGGCCATGTGGACTT
>PMBT01000002.1 GCA_003153035.1 Opitutia bacterium | reverse complement strand
AGATTCCCCTCGTCTTCGCTGAGGTTCACCAGCGGGTACTGGCGAGCGCCATGTCCCGGCAAGAACGCTACGCGCCAGTGTTGTGGCCCGCGATCGGACGAGAATGTCCGGAACGTCCGATCAATCTCCTGCCGCAAGGCATCCAAGTCCCCCCATGGATTCGTGGTCGGCATGGCAAGTCTCCCCTTCTTGGTTACCAGCTTGTTCGTGACAGCCAGCCCGCCAGATTACCTCCGGTGCCTCCCGAGAACGCGTCGTCATCAGGCCACTTGATTTTCTCGGCGCGTTGCCTCACGCTGCTTGCCTTGGAGAATCACTTCGGGTCTCGCCGAGTCGTCGGTGTTGCGTTGTCGGGAACGACAGGTACCCTGCCGCCGCCCTCCTGGGCGCTGTCTTTCTACGCCGCCTCCTGATTGGGTTTGGAGCACTGGTCTGTGGAGTAGAAGCCCGATCCCTTGACAAGGAACCCGGCGCCTGGGCTGATCAAGCGGTCCACCTTCTTCCTGCAGTGCCCGCACCGCGTGAGCGGGGACGCCGTGATGCTCTGGAAGGCCTCGAGCCGACGCTTCCAGGAGCGGTATCGCTACTCGTAGGTCGGCACTCTTTCCTCTGCCAGCGCCCCCCAGCACCCCACGTACCCCGGCGGCTCCCTTGGTCACCCGACTGGTCCCGGCCGCTACTTCTCCTTTCGGCTCCGGAACGGCTCCTTCAGCACCACCCTCACGCCGGCGATCGTGCCCGTCACGGCGGTGCGCACCCGCGCCGCAGCTGCCGCGCCAATCTCGCCCGCGGCCTTGAGCGCACCCGTCGCCGCAGCTGAAGCGGTCTCCTCCGCGCTCAAGCCAAGGGCTTTGGCACCAACGATCGCGCCCTCGATGGCGCCCTTCGCTGCCGCACCCAGGTCCCCGCCGACCTCGGCCGTACTCTTGACCACGGCGGCGGCGGTTGCACGCGCGGCCTCGAGCGCCTCGCCGCCGACCTCCTGGGTACCGCGCAGCACGCCGATCACGATCCCCTTGGCCGCGCTCCCGAGGTCGGCACCGATCTCGGTCACGCCCTGGACCACGCCGCGCACCACCTCCGCGATCGCCCCGGTGAGCGCCACGCCCATCTTACCGGTGCGCTGGACCGCGTGGACCAGGCTCCCGCTCACCGTGTTGACGACGGCGTCCGTGATCTCGCCAACCCCCTGCACGGTGGCGACGATACTCTCCTTGACCGATTTCCCCAGGCCCCTGCTCTCTGCCGACATGGGAGGCCCCCTTTCCCCGACCCTTTCCTGACTGGTGATGAGCCAACTCGATGGCTGTCGTTTCGCGCCACCCGCGCACCCCCCGTGTCATGGTACGGGGGATCGCACCCGGCCCCGTCTCACGGGACGGTCGCGTCCGGGCCGAGTCCGTCCAGGACCGGGGCGGCCCACTCTTTGCGCTCGCGCCACCGCCACCCCCGTGCGCCCGTCATCCCCTGGGCAGCAGGGAGTACACTTGGAAGTGACTATGCAAAGTCAGCACCACCCCGCAGGTCGGGGGCCTGGCGCCGGCGCAGCCCTTTCGAATCGCCGGCCTCCGGGTGATCTGGTGCGGCGACGTGCGCCGGTGGACCGGCGGGAAAGGCCCGAGAATTCGGAGGGACTCCGACCGGTCGGATGGACCACCGCGCAGCGGGAGCACCGGAGCCGAGGGTTCGTGAGGCGGGATCGAGGGGGAGGGCTCCGCCGCTGGTTGATACCGCCTCCCAAATGGGGGTACTAAGCACATCCAACCGAAAACCTCCGTTAAGGCAAGGCGCGTTCTCCCTGGATTCCGCTGTCTTTCCTGCCCGAGTAACCCCACAATCACACTGCGCAGCATATCGTTACTGCGCACTTTTCCCGGTCACAGGAGGCTGCATGCCGGACCGAAGCCGTGCAAAACAGCCCACAGTGCGTGGTCAACAGACGAATACGCAATTCGCCGAGTGGTTCAGCGATGTCGGTCGGGACACCACGCGGCTCTGACGCAAACACCACCCTGGATACGCGGGCCGAAGGACACCAGATTGAGGACGAAACGCTGAGCCATATCACTCCGCTCATGCGCACGTACATCAACCCATTTGGCCGGTATCACTTCGACCNNGGTTTTCGGTTGGATGTGCTTAGTACTTTGGTTCATAAGTTCGGCAACGTATTCCGCTACGCCACCCGGGCCAGGGCGAGCGGCAGGGGATCGAGCTTCTTCAGGAGATCTGTCAGGTCCGACCGCGTGAAGTGCCACGCGAAGGGCGTGGCGAGGCTTTGATAGTACTCCTGGAATCCGAGCAGCCGCGTCTCAACCTCCACGAGCGAAGTGAAGTCGTTCGGCGTGAGCACCTTGCGCTGCACGATCGAGAAGTAGATTTCGATCTGGTTGAGCCAACTCGCATGCACCGGGCCATGCACCGGCACGAGGTTGGGGTAGGCCGCCTGGAGCCGACGGATACAGGGCGCGCCCCGGTGCGAAGAGCCGTTGTCCACGATCCAGAAAACCCGGTGGGCGTCCCGGTACGGGGGCTGGGTCATGACCTGGGCGACCAGTCGCTCGAAGGGCACGATGCCGGTGGCAGCCTCGCAGCGGCCGAACACCCGGGCGTGATGCACGTCGAGGGCGGCGAGGTAGGCCCAGGCCCCACCCCGCGTGTACTCGTGCTCGACCCGCGCCGACCGCCCTGGACTGGGCGGCACCGTGGGGTGCCGGCGCAGCCGGGCCTGGACGCTGGTTTTCTCGTCGGCGCTGATCACGAAGTCCTCCGCGTGCAGGGGGTGGCCGTCCCACTCGCGTGCATACAGGTCGAGGATCCGCCCGGCTTTCGCCGCGAAGTCGGGGTCGCGGGGGAAGATCCAGGCGCGGTGCTGCCAGGGGCGGATGGCGTCCTCGTGGAGCCACCGCCACACGGTCTTGCCGCTCAGCGTGGCGACGAGGCCCGCGCGCTGCACCTCCTGGGCGATGTCGGCGCAGCTCAGGCGCGACAGCGGCAGCCCGCGCGTGGCGGGCAACTCACACGCGAGGGCCTTGACCTGGACGACGACCTCTGGGGGGGAAGGCCCGCGGCCGGCCCGGCCGCGGGCGCTCCTCCAGGCCAGGTAAGCGGTGGTAGAAGAAGCGCTTGCGCCAGAGGCTGACCACATCCCGCCCCACCGAGAGCGCCGCGGCGATCTCGTCATTGGGCTGGCCCTCGGCCGCGAGCAGGATCATTTTCGCGCGGAGTACCTCGAAGTATGGCAACGTATACTTCCGCGCTCGGCGTTCCAGGATCTCCTGTTCGGACGGCGAGAGGTCGATGCGATGAGGGCTCCTTCTCGGCATATCTCCTCCTCTCCCCTTCGGAAGAGGATAGCCGAGGCCCCGCACGCTGGCAAGCACTATATGTTGCCATATTTATGTCTATGACTACTNNTAAGTTCCCCCACTAATTCGGGCGCCGGTGGAGGCGTGGGGGGGTCTCCCGCATGAGACCAATCCAGCCATGCAAGCGATTCCTGCCCCTGAGTTACCATGGCAGAGTTCCTAGGGTTTGAACATGCATCCGAAAACACCGACGCGCTCTGGTGCGAACGAGACGCGTTGCCGGGACACGGTGGAGGATACTTCTCATTCCATTCGGCGATCAACGAACCAGTGTCGGGGACACATGCTCCTACCTCCAAACCGGCAATCCCTTGCATGGGGATGAATTTGGGATCACCCACGCTGCTGAGAGACACGGCCGCCCAAGTTGTGGTTGACGATGTCGAAGCGGCAAGAACGCTCTCGCTAGTCATGCAAGCCCAGGGAGTATAATCAATTCGCGCGGAACCGACGGATTTGCGCCCTTTCCACCAAGCTAAGGATGTCTCCCATACCTTCCCATTCAATGTCTCCACAAATAGAGATGGAGGCAGCGAAGGCTCCTCCTGTGGATCGGAAACGTGGGCTTGGTCGATTACAATCTCCCAAGTATTCGGTACCAATGCTGGGCCCGTGTCACGCGACCACTCTACACCAACATTGGTGGCGCCGTTCAGGAGAAGCGCGACGCCTTGCCCCGCTGGAAGCCAGATGCGCTTGATATAGCCACCCGCCGCTGATTCGTCTGAACTGAGGAAATACCCGCCCGCCCGCTGCAGTCGAGGGTCCTTGGATCGAATACTATCAGCATACGGGTCGTTCCAGTCGTACAGCTTCCCCGTCTCGGGGTCAAGGAGCGGGGTATGTGTCTCTATGTGCTCCCCACCCGTCGACTCCGCGAACGTCTGGATCACGAAGATCGCCGGCTCCCACGCTTTGACTTTCCCCACGACCGCGCCTTCCTCTGCGCCAAGTGTGCCAGAGAAGACGAGCGTCAGTCCGCCGAGCTTGACACCTGGGTCAGGGGTGAACGTGATCGTAGGGCCGAGCGGTGTGAGACCTGGGTCAGGGGTGAAGCCCCCCCCGGCCGTCCCGGGCAGCGAGAAGTTCGTGACGGATGCCCCGGGGACGGGGACACGTATCCCCTTCTGATCCTCGGTATAGAGGGTGAAGGTTCCCGTCATCATCTCCGTCGACTTGTTGGAAATGGTCAGGTCGATCTGGCCAGGTTGGTTCGGATTCGGCTGCACAGTAAAATCCAACTTCCCCCGGAAGAAGTAGTCGAGNNCCAAGAAGGTTGGGATCATTTTTCGTCTGGGCATAACTATAGAAATACGCCGGCTTCAGGAAGTCGTTGATGGTTTCCCCATGACCTCGGCCTTCTGGCCCTACCCCTTCTCCGTATTTTTGCAGATAGAGGCCCGTGTCGCGGATGCCGTCTTCCTATGTGAACTGGACGAACAGCTTGCGTTGCTGAATCAGTTCCGGAAGGTCGGTGTCGTCCAGCGCGGGATAAGGGAATACCGGGCTCTGGCAGATTGCCGTGCCACACCGCTGAAACGACGTGCCCAGACTGAGGAAGTTTGCATTGGTGTATTTCGCCAGGCCTTGGTCGGTATCGACCGAGGGGATCTGCGTTTCTCGATACCGTCCCGTATCCCAGAACCGGGTCACGTACGAGCNNATGCGCCGAGCACGAGGCCAGAATGCGTCTTCACGAACCCTTCAAACCCCTCATTGACCCATTGGTTCGGCCAGGGCCCGGTCGGGTTGAGCTGCAGGTGCGACGCGACGAAGTCATCCCGTGTGTGGGCGGGCACGGCGAGATCCTGGACGAGGTGCATCACGTAGCCCAGGTATAGGAACGTCTTGGCCAACGCGGCCTCGCGCTCCGCCTTGGTCCCCAGGGTCAGCGCGTCCATGAAGGCCGACCGCGCGGCGTCCCCGTCTTGGGTGTTTCCGGTGCTCCTATCCGGGTCCTTTTCCTTTTCCTTTGGTGCCTTGAACTTGGTCCCCCAGATGGCGCTCGACAGCCGCTGCCCGTATGGGGGGCTGGTTCCGCATCTGAGTTGAACAACGCCAGTCGGATCCGTCATGCCCGCGCTGGGGTAAGGCTGCAGGGGGTTGTGGAAGTGATTGCTGGCCCGGCAGACGTCGTCGGCGTCTTCGCGGGTGGAGCCATCTTGTAGCCATTTTATCACCTGCTGACGCTTACCTGATGAATCCGCAAACGATGCATCGATTCCATCAGGCTGGCTCAATTCGTCTTTGAGCACGCTGCCAAGGCTCGAAGCTTCCGTGGCGCTCTGTGTCAGGATACGATGCGTAGTCTTGTCGTCGAAACCTAAGCATGGTGCAGGAGAAAGCAGCGTAAGCAGTGCGAGCCACATAGCCGAGTGAGCAAGAAAATCGATGGGGTAGAATCCCAGGATGACCCTTGAACCTCGGTCCAAAGCTGGCTCCGGGGCATCGACCCACCTAGAACGAGAAGAATGACGGCCCTGAAACATTGCTATCTCCTCCGGTCAGCTCTTCACTTCAATGATTCTCCCCCTCGGATGGCATCCTCGAATCTTTGATCACGTTCGTTGGAATACATCCCCCCGCGTATTACAGACTCAATGAAGAGCCTGTGCTTCCGATGGCTCTCCCCTTCCGGAAAAGGCTCCAGCAGGATCGGGTCGGGGATGCTCTTGTTCTTCCGGTTCTCATACGACGGGAAGATCAGCTCATTGTTCCACGCGACGTACCCGAACTTGTAAACGGTCACGCTCTCCTCGACGCCAAAGCCCATGGCGCGATCCAGCGTGAAGTAGCCCTGGGTGTCCACTTCTACCTCTTTCACGTCTACGAGCTTGGTGATATGGAACACCATCCCTTCCTGCCGGGTCCACACGCTAGGACGATGGCTCCCGGGATTGGCTGCTTGGTCTGGGCATCCAGGACTTGTCCCTGAATGCTCCCCACTCCCGCACAGGCGGTCCCGAGGAGGAGCAGGAGACCCAGGCCGG
>PMBT01000121.1:153-9958 GCA_003153035.1 Opitutia bacterium | reverse complement strand
GCCTGGGGCGCGCGCAGCGTGGTGCTGGGCAGCGATTGCTCGCGCGAGGAGTGGCAGGCGGGCATTAACCGCGCCCTCCAACTGGCGCCGGCCAACCTGCACGTCCTGCAGGAATACCGGAAACCCCGGCGGGTGCAGCATCGGGTCTATCGCCGCCGGCCGGGCGACGGCCTGCCCGCGGAAGCCTCGCTGGAGGCGGGGCGGCTCCGGCTCTGTCCGTATTTCTTCAATCTCGGCGGCGAGTCCAGGCTGGCAGGCGCGCTCGCCACGTTCTGTCCGCCCGACAAGAAGATCATCCACGGGATGCAGGACGCCGTGCTCCTGCCATGCCGGATTGAGCCGAACCTCACTGCCGGGCAGGAGGGGTAGGCCCGCCCCGCCGGTTTCTATCCCTCTATCCCCCGGATGGTCCAAAAGTCATCCGAGAGATTTCGATTATCGAGATAGGCGTAGGGCATGGTGAAGTAGCCTTGCTGGCCCCAGTCCGCCCCCCACGAGTTGCGGATGGTGAAACGCTTGGCGTTGTCGTGATAGCCCACGGCCATCACGGCGTGGCCACCGAGGGTCTTCTCCTTGGGTTTGGGCAGGTTGAGCGTGCCGGTCTTTGCCACCGCGGGAGATTCGAAGCTCTCGTAGACGGTAAAGCCGAAAACGAACGGGAAGCCCTCCGCCAGGCACTGTCTCATCTCCTGCAATGTCAGGATGCGATGATAGGAGGTGATCTGGTGCTTGAGTCCGGCCTGGTAACAGGCCGCCGGAGGCTTGGCCGAGAACTTCGTTATGACATAGGGCCACTTTTGCTCGGCGCAAACGCCCAGATTGACCAGCGATTTGACCCCGTCGCGGATCGCCGCGCCAGCGTCCTCATTGACCGTGCCTTCCATGGCGCGCTCGTTGTAGTAGATAAAAAGGCGGCTCAAGTCGATGGGCGGCAGCCCCGCCTGCGTCTCAAGGAACTCGAGATTGCCGACGAGCGCATTCGCAGTGCAGCTGCCCAGCGCCCCCTGATTCTCGACTGCCGAGCAGCCGGGCCGCAAATCCACCGCGGGCGGAAGCCTGGCCGGCGGTGCGGCAATGGAAGCATAGAGTTTGTCGCGTTGATCAGGCCGGTCAGGCGCCCAGCCGTACCAGGATTGAACTTTGTTTGGCTTATTCATATGTCCTTTGTGTTCTGGGTTTCTCCAGCTCGGCAAGAGCGATGCAGGAGCGAAAGGGCGGACGGGATGCCCCAAGGCGGGGCGACGCAGCAGGTGTCAACGAGTGGTCCAATCCAAGGCCGGTTCCGTTTGACCATGCCAGAATCCGGTCATTCCACAACTGACAGGGCGATTTCCCGGCGCAACCCATTTTATCAATTGTGGAATGCCGCTCGCGCCGGCTTTCCGCCGGGCTCCGGAAGGCGGATCTGCGATGAGACGCGCGCGTGGAGAGGATTTTTGCTTTTGCAGTGGGGAAGGCGATGTGAGAGCACTCTGGCCATGAGTGCCATGCCCGGGGTTGCGCGTGCGGTCCGCGGTCTTGGCGCGTTTCGTTTAAACCTGAAGGCCATCCACCGATACCGAGCGGCACCCGGAAAATCTTGAAGGTCAACGGAACCAGTTTTCAGACGATCTGGCCTGACCCCGAAAGGGAAGGCGTGGTGCGGATCATCGATCAGCGGCAGCTGCCCCACCGGTTTGCCATCGAGGATGTTTGCACGGTGGAGGGGATGGCTACCGCGATCCGTGATATGCATGTGCGGGGAGCTCCGCTTATTGGGGCCGCCGCGGCTTGGGGGCTGGCGCTGGCGGCCCATGCCGCCGCCACCAACGCGGCTGCAAACTGGTACGAGATCCTCGTCCGCTCCGCCGAAGAGCTGAAGGCGACGCGCCCGACCGCGGTGAATCTGGCGTGGGCGGTGGACCGGATCCTGACAGCCGCGCGCGCGTGCCGTTCGGCCGGGGAGGCCCGGGAGCGTCTGCGGGCGGAGGCCAGGCAGATCTGCACTGAAGAAGTCGCCGCCTGCGCCGCCATCGGCCGGCACGGTCTGCGGTTAATCCAGGAGATCTCTGTCCGCAAGAACGGGAGCCCGGTGAACGTGCTCACCCACTGCAACGCCGGCTGGCTGGCCTGTGTGGACCATGGCACGGCGACTGCGCCGATCTATGCGGCGCACGACGCGGGCCTCGCGGTGCACGTCTGGGTGGATGAAACCCGGCCGCGCAGCCAGGGCGCGAAGTTGACCGCCTGGGAACTGGGCATGCACGGGGTGCCGCACACCCTGGTGCCCGACAACGCCGGCGGCCACCTGATGCAGCACGGACTCGTCGATCTTTGCCTCGTCGGGGCCGACCGCGTGACGCGTCGTGGTGATGCGGCCAACAAAATCGGCACATACCTAAAGGCTTTGGCGGCCGCGGACAACCGCCTGCCTTTCTACGTGGCGCTGCCCTCCAGCACGATCGACTGGACGCTGCACGACGGAGTGCGCGAGATTCCTATCGAGTCGCGGGCGGAGGACGAAGTGCGCTTTGTCGAGGGACTCTGCGAGGATGGCGTGGTGCGGTCGGTCCGGGTCTGCCCGAAGGAGACCCGGGCGGCGAACTACGGATTCGATGTGACCCCCGCCAGGCTGGTGACCGGGTTGGTGACCGAACGAGGAATCTGCCCCGCAACCGAGGACGGCCTGCAGTCGCTGTTTCCCGAACACCGTGCCGGCGGCGCCGGCGGACGGCCGCGGCCTACTTGTTGAACCGGAAGTTGACGAGGTCGTAGTCCTGAACGACGTACAGTTTGGTCTCCAGGCGCAGCTTGTTGGCATGCTTGGCCTGGGTCTCGCCTCCGGCCGCGATGAAGTCCGCGAAGCTGATGATCTCGGCGCGGATGAATCCCTTCTGGATGTCGGTGTGGATGGCGCCGGCCGCCTCCTGGGCGGTCATGCCTTTCTTGATGAGCCACGCGCGGTTTTCCTGCCCGCCCACCGTCAGGTAGCTGATATAGCCGCTCTCCGCCAGGACGCGGACCAGGAACTCGTCGAATTTGCCGACGTCCGCGGTTTCGGCCACGATGACCGGCTTCGCGGTGAGGAAAGCGTGCGCGGCCACCGCCTGCAGCTCGGCAGGCGCCAGCCCGGCGGCCGAGACCAGCTGTTCGCTCTCCAGGGCGGTCCTGATCTTGTTCAGCACGGATCTTTCCGGCTCAGGCGGATCCCGCTCCAGCCGGTTCTCAACAAACTCCAGATCCTGCAGGATCACATCCAGCCGGCCGGATGGCGACACTGCGAGGGCGTCGGCCGTGGCCACCTCCGTGTCGGCGGCCACGTCCACCTGGACGTAGGTTTTCTTGTCCGCTTCCACCAGCTTGTGAGTCTGGTCGAGGCGGGCGTCCTTGACGTTGTGTTTTCCGAGCGGAACACCGGTGATGCCAAAGAGAGAGACTTTCATCAGGGAGACGCAGTGTTGGAGAGACGCCGCCGGTAGGAAAGACGAATTCGTTCGCAATGCAGCGCCGGGCAGCGATCAGCCGCAGGCCGCGGAACGGCACCCGCTCCTACGGTACCAGCACGATCTTCCCGTAAGCCGTTCCCTCAATAACTTCGTGGTGGGCGCGCGCAGCCTCGGCGAGCGGCAGTTCCCGGCCGACAACCGGGCGCAAGGTGCCGTGGCGGAGCCCGGCGCCAATCGCCGCATGCGCTTGGGCGTACTGCTCGGGCGTGCCGCCGGTCATTCCGAGGATCGAACCCTGCGCCCGCATGAGCAGGCGGGGATTGATCTGCACGTCGCCCCGGCTCCCGATGACGACAATGGAGCCCTCGAGGCCCAGCACGGTCAGATCCTTGCCCAGATTCACATTGGCCAGCATTTCGAGGATAAGATCGACGCCCCGTCCCGCCGTGAGCTTCATCACGTGGTCGAGATAGTCCGGGGCCTTGTGGTCGAGCACGTACGCCGCGCCTTGTTCCCGCACGAGCTGCCGCCCGCGTTCCGTGCCGCCGGTTCCGATGACGGTCAATCCGGCGGGCGCGGCAAACTGCACCGCGGCGATTCCCACGGCGCCCGATGCTCCGTGCACCAGCACGGTCTGACCGGCATGCGCGTGGGCGCGGAGAAAAAGTGCGCGGTAGGCGGTGGCATAGGGTATATGCAGGCCCGCTCCTTGTGCGAAGGTGATCTGCTCGGGTAACAGATGGACCTGCTCGGCGTTGCACAATGCGAGCTGCGCATAGGCGCCGCTGACTGTCCCGGCGGTGTAGACGCGGTCGCCGGCTTTGAAACGCGTCACCTGCTCGCCGACCGCCACAACGACGCCGGCCGCGTCTCCGCCCGGGGTGTAGGGCAGGGGAGGTTTGAGCGCATAGGTGCCGGAACGGATGTAGGTCTCAACCGGGTTCACCCCCGCGGCGTGAATCCGCACGACCACCTGGCCCGCGCCTGGCTTGGGGTCGGCGACGTCCTCCAGCCTCAACACCTCCGGAGGACCAAATTCGCGCATACGGATGGCTTTCATGGCAGTGCTTGGACTTTAAGATACGCCGGATGGCCTGCGCTGCAACCGAACCTTTCCGTCTCGGGTCTTACGCCCGCTCATGCCAGAGCTCGGCGAGATGGAGCAGGGTCTCGACGGACTTGGCCATGTCTTGCAGGCTGACCCACTCGCGCTGGCTGTGCACCTCGCGCATCCCGCAGAAGATGTTCGGGCAGGGCAGGCCGCGGGCGGTGAGATTCGAGCCGTCGGTGCCGCCGCGAATTGCCGTGGAGAGTGGCGTGAGGCCGGCCCGGCGGACGGCTTCGCGGGCCAGTTCCACTGGACGCATGTCCTTCTCGAGCCAGTAACGCATGTTGCGATACTGTTCGGGGAACGTCAGCGTGAAAACCGCGCGCGGCTCGCTGGTGCGCAGCCCCGCCACCACCTGTTCGACGATGACCCGCTTGGCCGCGAGTCCGGCGAGTTCAAAGTCGCGCAGGATCATCCGCACGGTGCAGCGTTCGGCATTGCCGCCTACTTCAACGGGATGAATAAAACCGTCCCGGCCGGCGGTGCGCTCGGGCGAGATCTCGGTGGGCAGCGCCGCGAGGAAGCTGCCGGCCAGCCGGAGCGCGTTGACCATGACGTCCTTGGCCCAGCCGGGGTGGATGGAAACGCCCCGAATTTCCAGGACGGCGGCGTCAGCGGAAAACGTCTCGAAATCAATCTCGCCGAGATCTTCGCCGTCGAGCGTGTAGCCGACATCGGCGGCGAGCTCCCCGAGATCGAGCCTGGTCATGCCGCGCGCGATCTCCTCGTCGGGGTTGAAGCAGATCCGCAGGACGCCATGGGGAATCTCGGGATGCCGCAGCAGGTGACGAACCGCGCTCATGACCACGGCGACACCTGACTTGTCGTCGGCCCCGAGGAGCGTGGTGCCGCTCGCCGTGACCACATCGTGCCCGATCTTTTCGCGGAGATGCGGCGTGGCGTCGACGGTGAGCTGCTGCGAGGGGTCATCCGGCAGCACGATGGGCCGTCCGTCATACCTGCGATGCACCATTGGCTTTGCGTCGCCGGGCAGCTCGGTGGCCGTGTCGACGTGGCCGAACCAGGCGACGCGGGGCACGCGCGGCTTGAGCGATGTGGCGGGAACCGTCGCGAGCACATAGCCGTCGGCGGTCAGGCGAACCTCGGCGGCGCCGAGTTCCCGCAACTCGGTTTCCAGCAGGCGGAGCAGGTCCCACTGGCCGGGAGTGCTGGGGCAGGTCGCGAAGTGCGCATCACTCCGGGTGTCGAGACGGACGTAGCGGCAGAAACGTTCCAACAGGTCTGCGGCATCGATCAGGTGATTCATGAAAAGACCAGAACATAAACGTCGAAATCGCGCAATGGTCCCGAGGCTGTCGGGGCGTGGGCGCCGAAGGTCGTTGCAATCTGGCCACAACGGCAATAAATCGACTAGTGTCATGAACGTCCTGCTGGTCTATCCGGAGTTCCCCGACACTTTCTGGAGCTTCAAGCATGCGTTGAAATTCATCCACCGGCGCGCCTCGCTGCCTCCGCTGGGGCTGCTGACCGTGGCGGCGATGTTGCCGCGCGCTTGGGGCAAGCGGCTGGTGGACCTGAATGTCCGAAAGCTCAGGGACGAGGATCTCCGCTGGGCGGATATCGTGTTTCTCAGCGCGATGATTGTGCAGCGGGAATCGGCACAAGCGCTGATCGAACGCTGCCGCGCGGCGGGGAAGAAGATCGTCGCGGGCGGACCGCTCTTCACCAGTGAGCACCAGCAGTTTCCCGGCGTCGACCATTTCGTGTTGAACGAGGCGGAGGTGACGCTGCCGGAGTTCCTGCGCGACCTTGAGCAGGGGAGGGCGCGGCCGGTGTACACCTCGGCGGAGTTTCCTGATATCCGCCAGACCCCGGTGCCACTGTGGGAACTCGCCGATCTGCGCCGCTATGCGTCGATGTGCGTGCAGTACTCGCGCGGCTGTCCGTTCGATTGCGAGTTCTGCGACGTGACCACCAAGTTCGGCCACCGGCCCCGCACGAAGACGGCCGCGCAGATCATCGCCGAACTGGAATACCTTTACCGGGTGGGCTGGCACGGCCAGGTGTTCTTCGTGGACGACAACCTCATCGGGAACAAACGGGCGCTCAAAACCGAGCTGTTGCCGGCGTTGATCGAGTGGCAGAAGCAGCGGCGCGGAATTCCATTGTACACCGAGGCCTCCATCAACCTGGCCGACGACGAGGAACTGATGCGCCTGATGGCCGAGGCCGGGTTTGACATGGTGTTCATCGGGATCGAAACGCCCGACGACGCCGGGCTGGCCGAGTGCAACAAACGGCAGAACCGGGGCCGCGATCTCGTCGCCGATGTGAAGCGCATCCAGCGCGCGGGCCTGCANNGGCGGGTTCATCGTCGGGTTCGACAGTGACACGCCGACGATCTTCCGGCGGCAGATCGAGTTCATCCAGAAGAGCGGGATCGTGACCGCAATGGTCGGCCTGCTTATTGCCCTGCCCGATACCAAGCTGTACGCCCGACTGAAGCGCGAGGGCCGGTTGCTGGGGGCGAGTACGGGAAACAACGTAGACGGCACGACGAACTTCTCCCCCTGCATGAAGATGGAGGCATTGCGTGAAGGTTACCGCAGCATTCTGAAACATATCTATGCGCCGGGGCCCTACTATCAGCGCATTCGCACCCTGCTGCGCGAATACAAGCGTCCCCAGTTTTCCGTCGGGCTGAACTGGCGGTATCTGCTGGCCTTCGTGCATTCCAGTCTCCGGTTGGGCGTGATCGGCCGGGAGCGGTTCCAGTATTGGCGGTTGCTGATCTGGACATTCTTCCACCGGCCGGCGCTACTCCCGATGGCGGTCACACTTTCGATCTACGGCCACCACTTTCGAAAATGCTGCGAGGCGCTCGGGGTGTAGGGGGCAGAGGCGGGCGGGTGGCGTTGGCAAGGGAGGCTGAGGTGGGGCGCGTTATCCTTAACGCGCTCCCCCGGGTTTACCCGACGGAATGATGTCAACTATTAGTTGACAAGTACGCCAGAACAACGGGGCGGCGCTGCAAAGCACGCGTCCAAAACTGCGCCGGCAAGCCCGGACGGGGCTGGGCCCTCCAATACCTCGAATCTCATGAAGGGCGGGCCGCTGTGCCCGCCGTCTCAGATGAACTTCTGAGCCGACTTACCCATAGCCATGCAGTTGAGATGGGGCGCGTTATCCCTAACGCGCCGCTTGATTCACCTATGATCAGCCTATCATCTGCTTTCGGTCGATCCAGTAATCCGGCCGGCGATGGGAGTGCGCGATGGCGAGAATCCAGAGCACATTGCCGCGGACGATGTACGCGATGTAGTACGGAAAGATCCGTAAGTTTACGCGCCGGTAGCCCCCGAAACGCAGGCGCGGCACCTCACCGTGCTGGGCGATCCAGGCGATATGTTCATCGGTCTCCTGCCAGAGCCGCCGCCCGAGCCCGGATTGCTGCTTTTCATAGAGATCGGCGGCGCCTTGCAGCTCGCGACGCGCCTCGGGAACGACGCGGATGATCATGCGCCGAAACGGGCATTCATCTCTCGCCGGAGGTCGTCGTAGGCAATTCCGGTGACCCGACCTTCGTCGACCGCCTGGATGCGGGCACGGATTTCCTCGTCCCAAGATCGTTCGACCTCGGCCAGACTACCCGCCGGCTCCAGGTCGAGCAGCACGCGGGCGAGGGCGAGGCGCTGTTCTTTCGGCAGGCTGACGGCCTCACGGGTCAGTTCTTCGATGCGAGCCATGTTTGCAGGATAGTCGGAGGTGTCGGTCGGTCAATGCCTGGTGATGCGAGAATCTCGACCGGCCGGGTTCCAGAATTGGCCTGTCCCTTTCAAACGCCTCCTCGTGCGGGGCGGCACGACATGAATGTCTTGAAACCCGGTGTTTTGCGGACGGTAATTGCCATCGACGGGCCACCGCTCGTCGGGCTCGACGCAATCACGCCATGAGAAGTCTCCTAGTGATTCTGACTTGGGTCTGCCTCACCGAGATGCTGGTCGTCACCGCAACGGCCGCAGAGCAGAAGCGCTGCGTGTTCGGGATCGAGATTGTTGCCGACGGCGGTGGCGCTCGCCTGTCCGTCGATGACACTCATGTTGGAGAAGGTATCTTCATCTACGAGCACGCCGACGGTTCGCTGACCGTGGAGCAGCGCAATCGGTCGCACGAGGCCAGCGCTTCGCGTGAATTGAAGCACCTGGATCTCGGCGGCGGAGGTCGGTCTCGAAGCGTTGCTCAACTATTACGCCAAATTCAATTCTGACTTGGGGCGGCTGAAAGCTTTGCTCGACGGCAATACCTCCGCGTTTGGGCCAACTGTCGTTCTCCGTGTCCCGCTCGCCGAACCGATCTCCGCCGCGGCAGACGATCCGGCACGGCAAGCTGACCGTGCTGGGAGCGGCAACGCCGAATAGCAGACTGCCGGCGCGAGTGCGCCGGCAGTGCAAGAAAACCCGGCCAAGGTTGGGGGCGGTTCAGGCGAGCGAGACGCCATTGGCCTCGGCGGCGCGGAGCAGCGCGTCGGCCATGTCGGACGGCGTCACGGCATTCTCGATGCCGCATTCCTTGAAGATGGCAATCTTGGCTGCCGCCGTGTCCTCCTTGCCGCCGATCACGGCGCCGGCGTGGCCCATGCGGCGGCCGGCGGGGGCGGTGGCGCCCGCGATGAAGCCGGCCACGGGTTTCTTGGAGTTGGCCTTGATCCAGCGCGCGGCCNNACGTCGAGGTGCGACGTGCCGTTGACGGGATCCCCGCCGATGCCAACGCAGGTGCTCTGGCCAAGTCCCATGCAGGTGACCTGCCAGACCGCCTCGTAGGTAAGCGTGCCCGAGCGCGAAACAATGCCCACGTGCCCCTTCTTGTGAATGTAACCCGGAGAAATGCCGATGCGGCAGCCGCCGCTGGAGTCAGGGCCCGTGCCGGGCGTGACCACGCCAGGGCAGTTGGGTCCGATGAGGCGCGTCCGCTGGCCGGTCATAGCGCGCTTCACGCGCACCATGTCGCGGATCGGGATGCCCTCGGTGATGGCGACGACGAGGTCGAGATCCGCGCTCGCACATTCGAAAATGGCGTCGGCCGCGAACGGCGGGGGCACGAAGATGGCCGACACGGTGGCGCCGGTGGCCGCGGCAGCCTCGGCGACCGAGTTGAAGATCGGCACCTTGTGCTGTTTGTATTCGAATAACTGGCCACCCTTGCCAGGAGTGACGCCGGCGACGACCTGCGTGCCGTAGTCAAGCGAGAGCTGCGCGTGGCGCGCGCCAAAGGCGCCGGTGATGCCCTGGATGAGAATCTTGGTTTCGGGAGT
>PMBT01000121.1:0-124 GCA_003153035.1 Opitutia bacterium | reverse complement strand
TGGTTGCCGTCGGGATCCTTGATTGCAAACATACGGCAGGGCGGAAATTCCATCAGGTCGAACGCGAGCGTGATTTTGGCGGCATGGACAGCGGCGATCGCGGCGTCGATATCGGCGACCTCGA
>PMBT01000020.1 GCA_003153035.1 Opitutia bacterium | reverse complement strand
GCTGTGTTCCTTCGTGGCTAAGCGAGGATTGGATTGAACCGATCAGCGCGACGGCGGCTCGCCGCTGTGCCTCCTGACCTGCGGGTGCTGGGATCATGGGTCGGGAGACCCATGCCACGCCTCTGCCCCGATGATTTTTTCGCCATCGCGGTTCCAACGGTAGACCAGGGCACCCGCAGGACGCTTGAAGAACTTGAAGAGTTCAGGAACGTCACGCTTCTGCAGCATGAGTTCCTTCACCCCGGCGGCATCGCAATTCAGAACCTTGGCGAATCCTTTGTAGACTCGCGGTTCGCCGATAACGCGCGAATACCCGGCGGCAGAACCGGCGCCCGGGCCTTCAGCCTTTCGTTCCAACGCAAGGAAACTGTAAGGGAGACTTCGGAGATCGATTCCCGCCCGCTGGCCGAATTTCACCCAGCCGGAATCCGCAAAGATCCCGACAGGCGGCGGGGCGAAATGATGACACCAATGGCGGGCGTTGTTGGGTGCCAGCAGGCCGCAGGCTGCCTGATGGGTGCAGGGGGCCACGAGCCGGAACCAGTCGCGGAGCTGCTCACGAATTGCAATCAGTGCCCGGCTGACCTCGTGCGTGCCGGGTTCGACCCACAAGATGGCATTCGCGCGCGCGGCGAGTCCACGCAGCGCCAGCAGCTCGGTGGCGGGCAGCTCGTTGAGCACATGGCTGATGACCAGCACGCCGATCGGTTCGTCGCTGGCGAGGAAGCCGGACGTCACATGTTCCACGGCGACGTGCGGGAAATCAGCCCGCGCGGCACCGCAGGCGTAGTCGGCGGCGAGAGCGGAGTAATCCCAAAGCCGGAGCGCCGACACCCGCTCCGGGCCCAGCCAGCGCACCACGCGGCGCCCGGCCACACCACTCCCGCAACCCCAGTCGAGCACCAGCGACGGGGACGGCTTCCAGCCGCGCTGGTCGAGTTCCTGGAGGACGGCATCCCATTTCCAGCCAATGCGCTCGCCGTAGGTGCAGTCGTAGTGAGCGAGATCCTCAGGCGACGTCCAGTAGGGCCCCTTGGCGGCGCCGCCAGATAGAAACAAACCGCGCAGCCGTTCGAGCACCGCCCAGTCGATGTCCGCCCAAGTCATGACCGGGGAGGCAGACGAAGTTTGTAACGTAATACGTTACAAACGCGGGGAACGGCGGCCGCGCCGTTGCCGGAGCCGTCACGCATCAGATGACACTGGAATTGGTTCATCGCGGTCACGGCGCCAGCGGAAATGCGAGCAGGCGGGCCAGCTGCTGGGCACGAATACCGTAGAACTCGGCGAAATCCCGCGCGCGGGCGGCGGCGGCTTCGCGATCCGTGGGCTGGGCGCGGCGGACGGCGGCGATCATCAGGTTTTTCGCGGTATGCTCGGTGGAGATGAATTCGAAGGCCTGGGTGTCATAACCGGCCCATTCAAGCAGCAAGGTGCGCAGGGCATCGGTGACAAACTCCGCGTGGCGTTCGTGGAAGATGCCGTGGCGCAAGGCGGGATCGAGGACCGGCGGAGCCTTGAGTTGCGGGCTGAGCTCCCGGTGGCAGCAGGGCGCCACAACGATCAGAACGGCTCCGGCCGCGATGCCCTTGGCGATGGCATCGTCGGTCGCGGTGTCGCAAGCGTGCAATGCGATGAGAATATCGAGTCCGGCCAATTCCATGCCGGCGATCGCCCCCGCCGTGAACTCCAGTCCGTTGCAGCCGCACTCCCGGGAGGTGCGGTTGCAGAGATCGACCAGCTCGGCGCGCTGTTCGATTCCCCGAATCTGGGCCGGGCGCCGGACCACGTCATGGAAATGCTGCCAGGTGGCGAAGGTCAGATAGCCCTTGCCGCAGCCCATGTCGGCGACCTGGATCGGGCGATCGGGCGGGAGCGGTGCCGACTTCACCAACGGGGCCAGCAATTCCACGAAGCGGTTGATCTGCCTGAATTTTCCGGACATGCGTTCGCGCACGACTCCGGTGGCGGTGGTCACGCCCAGCGCATGCAGCCAGGAGCCGCCGGCGGCGATGGGACGCGCCTTGGCGCGATCATGGGTTCCGGCAGGAGGCGCGGTCGGCTCATGCGGAATAATCTTAAGGCTCGGCGTTCCCTCGGTCGCGAATTCAAGCTGGGAGTCCTGCGTCATCGTGAACAGATGTGCGGTGCCGAAGTCGCCACCAATCAAAAGGCCAAGTTGCCGGAGGCCGTCGACCGGAGGATGGTTCTTGGTGATGTCGCGGGTCGCGTGGTGCCAGACGAAGGACAGGTGCGGACCGGCCCGCAGGAGAACAGGGCGCACGTAGAGATTGCGAACGGTGGCGTCGGCACCGCGGTACCGGCCCAGGGTGAGCTTGACGAACGAGCCGTCGTCGACGCTTTCACGCAGCAGGCGGAGGAATTCCTCGGGGGCGGTTGCCATGGCCAGAAGGGAGAGGGAGCGGAAGGATCGGCGCGAGAAAAATGCGTGCGGAAAAGCCGCCGAAAATCGGGAAAGCGAGAAACCTTAGCGACCGTTGCGTCCTTTGCGTGAGGCTGGATCGGGATCTCAGCGAGAGATGTTTCCTCACGCGAAGGTCGCAAAGGGCGCCAAGGGCACCGGCAGGGTGTCAACCACTCGGCAGGTTTCACAGGAGCAGCGGAGCTCGCGGAGAGTTTAGCCACGAACTTGGCTACGTTTCCCGCTTTCTCGGTTTTCAGCCGTTTCCCGCCCTTCCACCGGGCTCGTGGCGCCCTCGGCGTGAGGTAGTTTGCCTCGCTATCCGGGCTGGCCGGATGCGGAGGGCGGGGCGGCCTGATTCAGCCTCCGCATGGCCTCGAGGAGCTGCGGCTGGGTTGGGTTGAGTTTGAGGGCCGCCTCAAACTCGCTGCGGGCGGCGGCAGGATTGCCTTTTTTCTCCAAAATCTGCCCGAGTCGCCAATGGGCGGCCCAGAGCGGGGCCTGATTGTCATCCGGCGTTGTCGCGAGATATTCCTTAAGCGCGGCTTCCCCTTGATCAAGCCGCAGGCCGCTCATCGCCGCTGTCCGCCCAATTTGATAGGTGGCCGTCAACGCTGCGGGGTGGCTGCGACGAAGGTCTTCAAGGATGGCAAAAGCATCGTCGTATTTCTTTTCGGCCACGCTGAGTTCGGCGAGGGCCAGGGAGCCCTGGACGACATCGCGCTTCTGGATTTCCAGCGCTTGTACCCGGGCTTTGTCGAGACCACCTCCGGCGATGGCCGGGGCCTGCCGGCAGTAGGTAAACAACGAATACCGCGCCTCGATGTTTTCCGGATCGAGGCTGACCGCCTGTTCGTAGGCGACCCGGCACTTTCGGGCAAAGCCCAGCTTGGAAAACAGGCCGGCTTTTTGTGCCGAAATGCCATAAGCATCACCCAGCGCCTGAAAAAACGGTGCCGAGCGAGGGGATAAAGCCGTGGCTTTCTCCAGCCAGGTGACCGCATCATCGGGAGCGTCCCGCCGGATCGCCAAGAGGCCGAGGCGGTAAGCCGCCTCGGCGTTGTTGGGCTCGGCCGCGGCCAACTGTTCAAAGGCGCCGCGGGCCTCCGCATACCGTTTGGCGCTAAAGAGCTCCTGGGCTTCCCCCATGGTGACAGCGCGAAGCAGGCCAGGAAACACGCAGCAAGCGAGAGTTAGGGCGATACGGATAAAAGGCGGCATCGTGGAGTCAGTACGAGGGAAAGCTGGATGGTTCCCCGGCCGGTGTCCAGCGGCAGCGCGTCCGGGAAATCCGACAAAAAAGCCGGCAGCTGGCTGCCGGCTTGTAACGGTGAATCGCGAGCATTCTGCTGTCCAGCAGAACTCTTTCTATGATTACACGATTCAAACGCGGTAATCGCGAGCGAGTGAGGATGTCGCTTCGCTCGGTACCGCTTCCTACAACCGCAAAACCCGGATTCAGTTTCCTCCCGCGTGCTTGGGCGCCTTGCTTTCGAAAAACTCGCGCAAAACCTCCATCCGTTTGCGCAGGCGCTCATCCTGTTCAATTTCCTCGAGGCTCCGCTGGGCGTCATTCCTGGCCATCAGCTTGCGGATCTTCTGGAGGGCCAGGTTCTGGAGCTGGCGAACACGTTCGCGCGTGACCTTGAATTTCTTGCCGACCTCTTCGAGGGTCAACTCGTCGTGGCCGTTGAGTCCGAAACGCATGCGGAGAATGTCGGCTTCGCGCTTGTCCAGCGAACTGATCATGCGGTCGAGGTCGGACCTCAAGTGACTCTCGCGCACATTCTCATACGGGCTGGTCGCGTTGTCGTCGCCGACGATATCGCCGAAGGTGGCGGACTCGCCGTCTTCGCCAATCGGGGCATCGAGGGAGGCCGGGCGAATGCTGACGGACTTGAGATGGGCCACCTTGTTGACGGGAATATTGAGCTCGTAGGCGACCTCTTCATCAGTCGGTTCGCGCCCCAGCTCTTCGGACAGAGCCATGGCGGCCCGGCGCATCTTGGAAATCTTGTCGACGAGGTGGACGGGCAGCCGGATGGTTTTGGACTGATTGGCAAGCGCCCGCTTGATGGACTGCTTGATCCACCAGGCCGCGTAGGTGCTCAGCTTGCCGCCTTT
>PMBT01000172.1 GCA_003153035.1 Opitutia bacterium | reverse complement strand
GACTATCTAAATAGAAAGTGCTCTAGGGAGGGACGCCCGGATCTCCCGGCTTGATCGGCCTCCTGGGCGACGGGGCGATGAAAATCGCCATGATGGTGGGCACGGTGCTGTGGTTTGACGCCTCGCCGTACTGGCTCAAAGACGGGGGCGAATAGCACACACCGGTGCGGTGACGGTCGCTGGCAAGCAGCCTCCTGCCATTGATGTGAGGAATACGGCGGAGCCGCGCCGCCAGCCGAGTAAACATGTCAACGATTAGTTGACAAGTTCGCCTCCCTCACGCCCCGCGCCGCAGGGTGATCACGCACTCGAGGTGGCGGGTCTGCGGAAAGAGGTCAAAGGGCTGGACGGCGGTCAGCGCATAACCGGCGGCAGAGAATCCTCCCAGGTCGCGCATCTGCGTGGCGGGATCACAGGAAACATAAACAACCGCGCGCGGCCCGAAGGCGAAAAGCTGCCGGAGGAACGACGCATCGCAGCCTTTGCGCGGCGGATCGATGACGACGACGGTGTCAGCCGGCAAAAACTCGACACCGGCAAAGATGGCGGCGGCGTCGGCGGCGAGGAACGACGCATTGGCAATCCCGTTGGCAGCGGCGTTTTCCCGGGCGAAGCCGACGGAGGTTTCGCTGCTCTCGACCCCGGCAACGCGGGCGAATCTCGGCGCCGCCGCCAGCGCGAAAAGCCCGCTGCCGCAATAGGCATCGATGAGAAGGCGCGCGCCGCTCGCGGCAGCCTGGTCGCGCACATAGCTGGCGAAGGCGGGCAGGATGAAGGGGTTGTTCTGGAAAAAGTCGCGGGCCAGGAACCGCAACCGCAAAGGCTGGTTGTGCACCGCTGCCCCTGGAAGGCCGGCTTCACCGAAGCCGGCTAGAGGAATCTCCTCGGTGATGACGGCGCCATAATCCGTGGTGACGCCCCCGGACGCGTCGCGGAACAGGAGTGTGGAGTCGCGTCTGAAGGAATGCCTCTTCGCCTGGACCTCCGCCCGCACTTCCGCGAGTTTCGCATTGATCGCTTCCGTCGCAATTTCGCACCGCGGCACATCGATGAGCTCGTACCTCGATCCTTGCTTGAGAAACCCAATCGGGAAAGGCGCTTCGCTGGGGTTTTCAGTTCTAGGTTCGGAGTTCTGAGTCGAATCGGCCGATTGCTGGGTTAGGATCTGGGCTTGGGTTTCTTTTGGGATTCGGCACTTGGCGTTTGAAGTTTCCGCCCCGATGAGCCGGGGCGGCGCAAAATGCGGCGTGATTTTGGAGCGGTAGCCGAATTCGCGCGGCGAAGCGATCACCGGGGCCACGGCAAACTCGATCCCGGCAAGATGCTGCAACAACTCCCGAACCTGACGCTGTTTCCACTTCAATTGCTCGGCATAGAGCAAATGCTGATACTGGCACCCGCCGCACCGGCCGAAAAGCGGACAGCGTGGCGACAAAATACGGTGCGATGAAGGCGTCAGCACCGCGAGAAGGTCAGCCTCGGAATAGTTCTTGTGATTCCGGAAGATCCGCGCGCGCACGCGTTCGCCGGGAAGCGCGAAGGGAACCATCACGACCCAGCCGGCGCCGGTCGGCGCGGAAGCCTCAAGCTTTGAGCTTTCAGCTTTAAGCTCAGTGAGCAGCACGCGGCTTAGGCCGACGCCCAGGTTGGTAAGCGTGACGATCTCCAGCTCCAACTCCTCGTGATAAGCAAACGGATGGTCGTTGAATTTATTCCTGGCCACGGAATGGAATTACCGCGGTAAAGATGCACAGAAAGCGCCAAAGAGTTCCAGACTGACTTTTTGCGCCTTTTGCGCCTTCTTGCGGTTGAATGTCGACCGAGCGCATCACCAGCCTCCAGAATCCGCACGTGAAGCAGCTCGTCCGGCTGCGCGACCGCCGGCCGCGCGACGAGGCCGGGCAGTTCCTGGTCGAGGGTTTCCGGGAGGTCAGGCGCGCGCTTGCGGCCGGTGTGAAGCTCCACGAGCTTTACTACGGCCCCGACTGGTTTCTCGGGGTCAATGAGCTGGCGTTGATCGAGGAGGCGCAATCGACCGGCGCTCTGGTGTTCGAACTCTCGAAAGGGGCGTTTGCCAAGGTTTCCTACCGCGACCGGCCCGATGGCCTCCTCGCCTTGGCCCCGCAATGGAAGCGGACGCTCGCGGATCTGGAAAAGACTGTAACCGGCCTCGCTGAGGCCGGACTAGGGTCGGCAACAGCGCCGGCGAAACCGCCCTTCGTCCTGGTTGTTGAAGCCATCGAGAAGCCCGGCAACCTTGGCACCCTCCTGCGCGGAGCGGATGCGGCGGGCGTCGATGCAGTGGTGGTCTGCGATCCAGTCACCGACATCTTCAATCCCAATGTCGTGCGCTCGTCGACCGGGGTGCTTTTCTCGATGCCGGTCGTCGTCGCGGAAAGTGGTGAAGTCCGGAGCTGGTTGCGGACCCGCGGTATCCGGGTGGTCGCGACGACGCCGGCGGCCCCGGCGCTCTACACCGATTCCGATCTGCGTGGGCCGCTCGCCATCATCATGGGCAGCGAGCAGTACGGCCTGAGCGAATTCTGGTTGAAAGAGAGCGATTTGCTGGTGCGCATTCCGATGGCCGGTCAGGCCGACTCGCTCAACGTCGCCATGGCGGCGATCATCACGCTTTTCGAAGTGGCGCGGCAGCGGGGCGCCGGTTGACTACAGACGGGGCCAAACGAACGGGAAACCAGTCAAGAGCGTTGAACCGCGCTACACGGCGGCGGTTCTTCGCAGATGTGCGACCAGTTCGGCCGTGCCCGCTGCCATCGAAATGCGCGGCGAGTAGCCCAGGTCGCGGCGTGCGGCGCTGATGTCGAACCAGTGGTTGGTGGCGAGTTCCTTGGCGACGAAGCGCGTGATCGGCGGCTCGCCCCGCAGCGGCAGAACGTGCCACAATGCTTCGCACACGCCGCCGACAACCGTCGCCGCGCCGAGGGACAAGCGTTTTGTCACCGGTGGAATCTCCAGCGCGCGCAACAGATCGTTGATCCACCCCCAAAGCATTACCGGCTCGCCATTGGTGATGAAATAAGCCCGTCCCGCCGCGGAACGTGCCGGATTCTCGACGTCATCTGCTAAATGACATTGGTCTGTGGGCGGCGCTGCTCCGATGTCATCTGGCAAATGACATCGGTCCGCGGCGACCGGAGGTTCCTGGAACCTGGAACTTGAGACTTGAAAGCGCTTGAGCGCCTGCTCGGCGAGCAAATGCGCGTCGATGGCGTTGTCGACGTGGATCAGGTCGACGCGATTGCGGCCAGAGCCAACGATGCGGAGACGGCCGGCCCGAGCTTGAGCGATGATCCGCGGCACCAGATGCGGATCGCCCACGCCCCAGATCAGATGCGGGCGCAAGGCAACCGTCGACAATTCGGAGGAATTGGCCGCCAGCACTTCGCGCTCCGCGATTGCCTTGGTCAGCGGATAGGCCGCCGGGCAACGGGTCGCCAGCGGCAGCGATTCATCGCCGCCCGCGTGGTCGCGTCCGTCATAGATAACGCTCGGCGTGCTGGTGTAGACCAACCGGCGCACGCCAGAGGCTTGGCAGCTTTCCAGGAGGGCACGCGTGCCCAGCACGTTCGCACGGAAGAAATCGTCGTAACGGCCCCAGACGCCAACCTTCGCCGCAACGTGAAAAACCGTCTCCACCCCGCGGCAGGCCGAGCGCACGTTCACGGGATCGGAAAGATCGGCGGCGACCAGGCGGACGCCACGTTTCTCCAGATCGGGTGCCGGCCGGCGCGCGAGTACCGTGACGTCTCGTCCTTGCGCGAGCAAGCGCTCCACAATCTTCCGGCCGAGGAAACCAGTTCCGCCGGTCACCAAAGCCGGTCCAAGTTTCAAGTTACAGGTATCAAGGGACAAAACAGTAAAGCGCTAGTATTCCTGCTCTCACTTGTCACTTGTTACTTGTCACTTGGTACTTCCACCGCCACGGCCGTGGCGACCCAGCGGGTTAAAGCGAGACGATGAATCTTGGCGTTGTGGCGCACATCGACCGGGAAGTGAGGGTGAAAATAGAAGCGGTGAATAGATGCAGTGGGTGGATGTCCAATCGCGAGCTGGCAAAGCGCGTCCGCCAGCGCCTGCTGTTTCGTCCCTGATCGCAACAGGGCCCGGGATTTCGGTTCGACGACGATGGCGGGCTGCTGCCGCCCCCGGGGACCGAGGCCGACCAGCGCGCAACGCGCCACCTGGGGATGCGACCGGAATACCTGCTCGCAAGGCTCGGTGAACATCGGGCCATTCGCCGTCTCCAGGCGCTCCGCCACCCGGCCGCAGAACCAGAGACGTCCGTCCGCATCAAGATACCCGCAATCGCCCATGCGGTGCCAGACCGCGCCGCGATGCGGCGCGGAAGTCCCCCGTTTCAAGTTCCAAGTTTCAGGAGAGTCCGGAGCTCCAGCATTCGTTTGGGATTTGGGACTTGGAGTTTGGATTTTCGCCTGTCTGGTGGCCTCCGGCAGTTGATCATATTCCCTGGTGACCGTTGGCCCGGTGACGATGATCTCGCCGATCTCGCCTGGCGGCAATTCGCAGGCGTCGGCCAGCGTGGCGAGCGGGCCGTCCGCAAAGGCGATGATCTTCACGCGATTTTCCGCTAGCGGCCGGCCGACGCAGGCGCCGTGCGTGGAAGCGGGGTCAATCTCGTCGGCCGTCACCGTGCTGACCGGAAGGACCTCCGTCGCCCCGTAGGGACTGTGCAGACATCCGCCCGGGAGGAAGCGCGGAGCATCTGTCCAAAGCGACGCCGGCACCGGCGCGCCGGCGCACAGTACCCGGCGGAGGCTCGGCAGCGTGAGATTTCGCGCCAGACAATAGTCCGCCACCTTCCGCCAAAGCGTGGGCGAGCCGAAAGAGTTGGTGACGGCCTCCTGGCGAATGGCGCGGACAATCTTCTCCGGGGACGCCATGGCGGGCCGGCTGGGGTCAAGTTCGGGCACGACGGTTGTCATGCCAAGCGCCGGGCCGAAAAGGGCGAAGATGGGCAGCAACGGCAGGTCAATCTCGCCGGACTCAATGCCGTAGGTTTCGCGAATCAGGCGCACTTGCGCGTCGAACATCCCGTGCTCGTAACGAACTCCCTTAAGTAGGCCGGTCGAACCGCTGGTGAAGAGGATCGCTGCGAGCGTGTCGGGGGAACTTTCAGCGATTTTCGGTTCTTGGTTTTTGTTTTTCGATTTGGAAACGGCCAGCCGGGCGGTCAGGGAACTGCTGGCGCTGACCCGCACCTGGATGCTGCGGAATGTGGGCCAAAAGACTCGGCCGATGATCTGAGCAAACCGAATACCCAGCAGTACCCGGGGCCGGGAACGGGCCACGCAGGCGAGGAAATTGCGCAGACCCATGCCGGGATCGATCACGACGGGCACTGCGCCGAGCCGAAAAAGCGCGAAGGTCGCCGCGATGAGCGGCAGGCCCTGGCGCACCATGACGAGTGTGCGGTCGCCGGAATGCACACCGCGGGCGGAGAGCCGCTCACTCCACGCGGCAACCTCAGCGTCGAGCTCGGCGAACGTCAGCGTGAGGTAATCGATGTCACCGGCCGGGGTGCGTCCCCGGGGGATCTTTAACGCCGGGCGTCCGGGCTGACGGGCGGCCATCAGGGGCAGGTGGCGCGCGATGTTGGCGGATTCGGCGGACACGGGAGTCAGGCTCGCGCAATTTCGCGTCCGTGCAAGGCCGCAGTAAGCTGCCGCGTGGGGACGGCATTTTCGCGGAGACTGGCCAGGGGTTGAGGTTCTTCTGGAGGAAAGCAGCACGGACCTGGCTTTCGACAGCCCGAGGACACCAGAACAGAATTGGCCCCTAGGCCGGATCGGCGCCACCGTTCTTCAGTGCAGGCTCGTTGCGAAGCAGATTCGCCTGCCAAGGTAGCAGGATGTCATCGAGGTGCTCCGGTTCGCGGGCGATCTGGGAGAGCTGGGCGCGGTTGGCGATCAGCGTAGGGTCGAGATTGAGCTGCTGTGCCAC
Organism: Opitutia bacterium; assembly: GCA_003153035.1. Taxonomy (GTDB): domain Bacteria; phylum Verrucomicrobiota; class Verrucomicrobiia; order Opitutales; family Opitutaceae; genus Fen-1467. Next base: position 1,956 of record PMBT01000172.1, on the reverse strand, counting down.
CCGGTCGCGGTCATTCTTCAGCCGGTCCTGCAGGGCCAATTCGGCGGCGTTGAGCGGAAGAAATCCGGCATCGCGGCCGCGCCGCCGCCGCGGAAGCGTGCCGGGATTCTTGGCGAGGCCGGTGCGCACCGCGTCGACCAGGCTGGTGATAAGGCGCTGGTGGCGCCGGCCGAGGTCCAGGGCAAGGATGGCCTCCTCGGGCAGTCCGGCGTCGGCCCGCGAAGCGATTTCAAGCAGCAACTCGGTGCCGGTGATCTTGAACGGCGGCTGGTCAAGCCGGCGCGCGGCCTCCTCGCGCCAGTGCCATACAGCCCAGAGCACGCACTGGCCTCGCGGGCCGAGCCGCTCGGAACGACCGATGCGCCACGCATGTTCGTCATTTTGCGGGAACCCGGTCCGGGCGATCTCGATCTGCCAGCGGCAGCGCTGTTCCTGCCAGGCCAGCCGGCCGCGGAGCTCGAGTTCGATGCGGAGAATGTCGCGCAAGGCGGGCAGGTAGAGGACGTCCAGCGCGGCGTAATCGAGGAGCCTCTGCGGGAGCGGGCGTTTGGACCAATTGGCTTTCTGGCCTTCCTTGGCCAGGATGACGCCAAAATGATGCTCGAGTAGGGGCGCGAGACCGACGCGCGGCAGGTTAAGCAGTTGCGCGCCCATCATCGTGTCAAAGAGGCTGTGCGCGTTGAATCCGCAGAAGTCGTAGAGCAGGCGCAGGTCGAAATCGCTGCCGTGCATGATCAGGTGTTTGGTCGCGAGGCGGGCCCAAAGGCCGTCAAGCGGGAGCGGGGCCACGAGATCGACGAGGAAAATCTGCCGGCCTGCCATGACCTGGAGGAGGCAAATGCGCGTGCGGTAGCGGAAGAGATTGTCCGCCTCGGTGTCGATCGCGACGTCGTCGACGCGATCCAGGGCGTCGAAGAGCGGCGCGAGTTGCGCAGGTTGGTCGAGGAAAATGTAGGCGGGCGTGGCGTTCAAAGCAGCTGCGAAGGTGGTGAGTCGGCAAGCATGCGGTGGCCGGCTGGGGTTGAACAGACGAAAGTGCGCCCGGGCGGTGGGCCGGTTCCGGGGAGGAGAACGAGCGGCCCGCGATGTCCGTGGGCCCTCACGCCCAGGCGCCGAGGAACGCGTCAAGCAGCTGCGGCAGTGCGGCGCTGTAGCCGCCCTCGAGCACCGCCGCCACGGGGAAATCTGCCTGGTGCAGCCAGCGGCCCAGCTCGGCGAAGTCGTCCTCTTCGAGGGTCATGGCGGCTACCGGGTCGTGCACATAGGCGTCGAATCCGGCGGACACGAGCACCAGGTCGGGTTTGTAACCCACGATCGCGTCCCACGAGCGGGCGAGTTCCGCCCGATGTTCGGCCCGCGGGGTATGCGGGGCGATGGGGTAATTGCGGCAGTTGGAGCTGTTCCGCGTGCCGGTGCCGGGGTAGGCGGGAAACTGGTGGATCGAACAGAAGAGGAAACCTTCGCGGTTGTCGAGGATGGCCTCGGTGCCGTTGCCGTGATGGGCGTCGAAATCCCACACGGCCACGCGATGCGCGCCGCGGGCGCGGGCGGCGACCGCGGCCAGGGCGATTTGGTTGAGATAACAGAATCCCATTGCCTGACCCGCTGTGGCATGATGGCCCGGCGGACGCATCAGGGCAAACGCCTTCTCGTGCTGCACCAGCGCCAGATTCATGGCACAGAGGGCCGCGCCAACGGAGCGCCGGGCGTGGTCATAAATGCCCTCGAAATACGGAGTGTCCTCGTCGAAATCCGGCGGCTCCTGCAGGCGCTTGAGGTGGGCGGGGGTATGCACGGCGAGCAGCGTGTCCTCAGCGGCGATGGCGGGAATGCGCCACTCCCACGCCGGGTGGGCGGCGCGCAGGTGCGCGGCGCTCTGGACGACGCGGGTGGGCTGCTCCGGGCGCAACGCGGAGCCATAGTCGGCACACTGGGGGTCGTGCAGGATGATCATCA
>PMBT01000057.1 GCA_003153035.1 Opitutia bacterium | reverse complement strand
CTGACACCGCTGCTCCTGTAAAATGGTTTGGTTGTGGTTAGGCCAGGCAGCGCACCGCCATCTCCCGGAGCACCTCTTCCTGGTCGTCAGACCGGCGGATGATCTCCTCGAAGGCGTTGATGAACTCATGCTGGTTGTCGATCAACCGGCGCAACGCCGGCAGCTTGCCGTTCCCGGCCACTTTGCCCAGGTACCACAGGTTCTGCGCAAAAACGTTGAACGAGCTCCGTTCGGCCGATCCGCCGAAGTGCCGTCCGTAGGCCGCCGCCGCCCGCTCGAACCCCGCCTTGTCCAGTCCGCGCGGCCCGAGCCGCACCTCGCCCGTGTCCATCAGCACGCGGAGCTGCAACAGGAGGCGATTCCGGTTCTGCAACGCCGTGATGATGGGCCGGGCGTCACCGCCCGCGAAAAAATGCCGGTGCAGCGCGGCCAGTGTCCATCTCAGGTCGCCGCAGCAAAACGCCTCCGCCGTCTCGAAGAAATCGCCCTCGGCGAAATTCGGGGTCAGCTCCTCAACGTAGGCCTCCTCAATCGCGCCGCCCTCCCCCGCATAGGTGGCCAGCTTGCGCACCTCCTCGACGAGCAGGCGGGTGTTCGCCCCGATCTTCGCCAGCAGCAGTCCGAGCGCATCCGGGGTGATTGTCGCGCCCTGGGCCGCCACCTCGGCCTGCGCCACGTGCTCGAGCGCGGCGGTTCCGTCCCGCCCTTCCTCGCCCACCAGCGTGAAGTCCGCCGCCGTTTCGCACCATTTCAGGAACGACCGCCGCCGGTCCACCGGGGCCGCGGTGATGATGACCGCCACCTCGTCCGGATTCACGCCCGCGAGCAGCGCCTGCAGATCCTCGACCTGCCGGAGCGTGCTCTCGGCGCGCCCGGTCACGGTGTCGGCGAGAAAACTCACGTCCTTCAGCCACACCACGCGCCGGCCCCCGAACAGCGAGATCGTCTGCACCGCCTCGCGGAACCGGTTCATCGCCGCCTCGACCTCCGCCACATTGTTGGCGAAGCCGTTCAGCACCTCGCGGGAGAATTCGTCCGCCACCTCGCCGGCGAGCGTCCCGTAGCGCTCCTGACCAAGTCGGTTCACCAGGAAGTCATCCGAGCCGCAGATGAAGATGAAGGGTTTGGCGGGCATCGTGCTCCGGTTTGCCGGCGAAGCCGCCCGAGCGCACGCCAAAAAGTGCGCTCGCCCTCGGCGGGCGGTTTCCCTAGGCCTTCCGCAACCGGCATCCTCCATGAACTCCGCCTCCTATGTTCCGTTTGCGTTCGTCGCATTCATTCTCGTTTTCTTCGGCCTCATGATCGTGTTGGTAAGGCGGCAGCAGCGGAAGACGTTGGAGAACCTGACGAAATTGGCGGGCCGGCTGGGACTGGAGCTCAAACGTCAGCCCGCCAAACTCGGCTTCGAGCCTCTTCCTGCTGTCGAAGGCCGCCACCACGGCCGTCCGGTCCGGTTTTTCAATTACTCGACCGGCTCCGGCAAGAGTCGCCGAACATGGGGCGCCGTGTCGGCCGCCGTGCCGGGCGCCGGCGCCTTCACGCTGGAGCTGGCTCCGGAGAATTTCCTCACGCGCATCGTCACCGCCCTGGGCATGCAGGATATCCAGGTCGGTGATCCGGCTTTCGATCGGGCGTTCATTGTCAGGTCCAACGATGTCGCCTCCGCCGTCGCGGCCTTGCTGCCGGAAATCCGCACCCGCCTGCTTGCCGCGTTCCCGCGCGACGTCGGCGGCGAACTTGCCGTGAAGGGCGGAGAGGTGCGTTATGCCGAGGTGGGAGGGTTGCAGGATGCTGCTCTCGTCACACGGCTGGCAGATATGCTTGAGGTCGTCTGCGATCTTGCGGAAGTGGCTGAGGCTTTGCCGGTCCTACAGCCGCAGCCCCAGATCTTGTGAACGAAACCGGCCCGCGCGTGTCCCCAGTGGTTCCACTCGATAACCGCATGCTGATTCTCCGCTCGTTGTCCGTCCTGTGCGTCTTGCTAGCCGCGGTCGCGACGCTTTCCGCTTCCGATCCCGGTATGCCGGCCGGCTCGGCCGCCCCGCCAGCTTTGCCCGCCACGCCTCCGGCGGTCACCGCCCCGGCGCCGCCGGCCGCTATTCCGCCCACCGATAAAACCGCTGGCTCCACCAGCGCCGCGCTGTCGCCCGCCGAGGTCGCGGCCCAGGCCGCCATCGCCGCCAAGGCCACCCCGCGCCTCAGGGAGCTGGTCTCCCGCCAGGATGCCCTGCTCGCCGCGCTCGGAAAGGAAGGCGCCGACCAGGATAACGTGAAGCGCGATATCCAGAATCTCGTTTTCGAATACGATGCCTTTCTGCGCACGTATCCCACTTTCGCGGCGGGTTATGTCACCTACGGACTGCTTTTGGGCAAAGTGGGCATGCGTCGGGAATCGGCCGCGATCCTCCTCAAGGCGAACCAGCTCGACCCGGACATCCCGATCGTGAAAAACCAGCTCGGCAACTACCTTGCCGAGGAGGGCGAACCCATCGAAGCCGCCGGCTATTTCGTCGCGGCCGTCCGCCTTGCGCCCGAGGAGCCGCTTTATCACTACCAGCTCGGCACCGTTCTGACTGAGGCGCGCGACGACTTTTTGAAGAGCGGTCAGTGGAGCCGCGCCCAGCTCGACCGGACAATGCAGGAGTCGTTCAAGCGCGCCGCGGAGCTGGCGCCGAAGAACTTCGCCTTCGCCTATCGCTACGCCCAGTCGTTTGCCGACCTCGCCGAGCCGAACTGGGACGAGGCGCTCAAGGTCTGGGGCGCGCTGGAGGACGAGTGTTCACCCGGGCTCGAGAAGGAGACCATCCGGTTGCAGGCCGCCAATATCCTGATCAAGCAGAAAAAGTATGACCACGCCCGCCTCCTGCTGGCCACGGTGACCGCCGAGTCATTGAAAGAACCGAAGCAGACGCTTGTTGACCAGCTCCCGGCGAGCTCCGGAAAATAGACCGCGGCATCAGCGATCCAGAATGAGGGATTGCGTCGGGGATGTGCGTCTGCGGAATTGTTCGCGCTGAATCGCGCATTTGCGCGTCCTTCCCGCCGTCATGTCGCTCCTCACCAAGCTCGAACGCCTCCTCGGCCGTTTCGCTATCCCGAACCTCTCGCTCTATCTCGTCATCGGGCAGGTCCTCTGCTGGGGCCTGGCGTTGATGGCCGGGTTTGATCTTGAGCGCATTGCCCTGCTGCCCGTGGCGGTGCTGGGCGGGGAGGTGTGGCGGCTGGTCACTTTTCTGTTGCTGCCACCCAACGCTCATCCGGTGTTCATCGCGTTCGCGTGGTACCTGTTCTACATCATGGGCAGCGCCCTTGAGCATTATTGGGGCGAGTTCCGCTACAACGCCTTCGTCGGCCTCGGCTGGTTTCTGACCACCGCCGTGGCCTTTCTCACGCCCGCCAGCTATGCCACCAACCTGTTTTTAGCCGGCAGTGTCTTCCTCGCCTTCGCCTACCTTAATCCTGACTTCGTGATGATGATCTTTTTCATCCTCCCGGTGAAGATCAAGTGGCTGGCCCTGCTGCAATGGCTCGCCTACGGATTTATCCTGGTGGTCGGACCGTGGTCCCACCGGCTCGCAGTGCTCGCGGCCACCGGCAACTTTTTGGTCTTCTTCGCGGGTGATATCGTGGATCAGGTCCGCACCGGTCGCCGGCGCATGGCCCACCAGGCCAAGGTCTTTGCGGCCGGTCCGGACGAAAACGCGCCCCGCCACCGCTGCCGCGTCTGTGGCAAGACCGACCTCAGCGATCCCAAGATGGATTTCCGCTACTGCTCCAAGTGTGCCGGCAACCAGTGCTACTGCCCCGACCATATTTTCAACCACGAGCACGTGCTGGTGGATGAGGATGCGAAGAAGAACTCCTAAACGTCGGCTTGGTCTGCGTAGCCAAACTCGTGAGAGTTTGGTGCTCAATCCGACGGCAGAATCTCCAGGGTCTCACGACCTTGGCTACGGCAGGAAGCCCGCTCGCCCATTCGACGGGCTCAGGGCCCCGAGCCGTTTCGACAAGCTCAAGGCCCCGAGCGTGTCGAGGGGCGGGCGATCATCGGTCTTCGGCGTCCCAACCTCCCGGCTGCGCACGCCCGGGGCGTGGCTGGCGTTCGCCGAGCGGGAATACGCGCGGCAGAACCTCGCCCTGGGACAGGTCGCCACCTCCGCCCACGACGAGGCGCTCTACCTGCTGCTCCGCACGCTACACCTGCCGCTGGACAGCGATGCCGCCGTGCTGGCCCGGCGGCTGACCACTGCGGAGTGCGCGGCCGTGGAGACGGTGTTCCGCCGCCGGATTCTCGACCGCGTGCCCGCGGCTTACCTCACCCGCGAGGCCTGGCTCGGCCGACACCGCTTCTATGTCGATGAGCGTGTCATCATTCCGCGCAGCTACTTTCTTGAGATCATTCCGCTGCTCGGCCGCCTCCGGAAGCGACCGGGTTCCGTGAACCGCATGGCCGATGTTTGCACCGGTTCGGGCTGCCTGGCCATCCTGCTCGCCCACCGTTTTCCCGAGGCGCAGGTTGACGCGATCGACCTTGCGCCCGGCGCGCTCGCCGTCGCGAAAATCAACGTGCAGCAACACGGACTGGCCGGCCGCGTGACGCTGCACCGCAGCGATGTCTTCGCCCGCGTGCCGCCAGCGCGCTACGATGTCATCGTCTGCAACCCGCCCTACGAGCCCTCCGCGCTCCTGAAGACCCTGGCGCCCGAATTCCGGAAGGAGCCGCGCCTCGCGCTCGATGGCGGCAAGGACGGCCTTAAGGTCATCCGCAGGCTCATCGCCCAGGCGCACGGCCGCCTGGCCGACGACGGCCTGCTGCTCATCGAGGCCGGCGGGCTGCGCGCGGCCATGGAGGCCGCCTTTGGCCGGCTGGGACTCCGCTGGCTGCCGACGCAGGACGGCACCAATTGCGTGTGCCTGAGCGAGGCCAGCCGGCTGCCGTGACGCGCGACCCCCGCGGCGTGGAATCCCTCCGCGCCGACATGAAACTTGTCAACTAATAGCTGACAATGCTCGCCAGGCCAGCACTTGCACGACTGCGCTGCCGGCAAAAGCCCATCCGCGCGGCGGGTTTCCGCGCGGGTCAGCCTTCCTTCTCGCCGTCGCCAGCGAGGAGCTTCTCGACGTGACGGTCGAGGTCCGAGACACTGCCGGCGCAGCTGGCGCCCTTCACGCGGTCGACGAGCTCGGCCGCCCAGGCCTCTTCCTCAACCTGTTCGTTGATGAACCAGTGCATGAGCACTTGGGCAGGGTAGTCCTTGGCCGCCAGGGCCGCCTCGAAGACGGCGTTGATCCCCTGCGTGTTGGCCTGCTCCATCGCCTGCGCATGGAGCGCGACTTCCAGCAGCGAGGCGAAATCCTGTCGCGGTGCCGGCTGCGCCTCCAGTTTCGCCGCCACGCCGCGATCAACCAGGTGGTTGATCATCTTCCCGGCGTGCTCGCGCTCCTCGCCCGCCTGCTTGGCGAAAAACCGGGCGAAGCCCTTCTGGTTCTGCGCCGCGCACCAGACTGACATGGCGAGGTAACCCTGAGCGGCGCTGAGTTCGTGGTTGAGTTGGCGCTTCAGTTCGGAAAGCACCTTGGGCGGGAGGAGGGATTTGGGCATGATATTCGATTGAGTTTCAACCTCCAAGCTGCACCGAACGCGCCCAACCGCAAGGTGCCAAAGTTCGGGTTTGGAGGTCCCCGTGTGAGCCGCCAGCTCGCGGGCGCACCTCTTGCGGGGTACGCACATTGGCGCACTTATCAAATGTTGTCGTTTTCGGATCGGAAAGCCGTCTCCGCATTGCCACCCAGACCCCGCCGCATCGACAGATCCCTTGTCAACCAATAGTTGACAGCGGACGGCGGGCCGCGGGCACGGCTGGATTCACGACTGCCCGCGTAAACCGTTGGAGCAAGATATCATGCCCCGCGCATGAATGAACCAAACCCGGCGGGGCGGTCATACGGTGAGGATGAAACGATTAAGAGTCATGGTTCCATGGCACGAAGGGTTGCATTTTCGTCCTGCCGCGAAACTGGTGCAGATAGCTCGGAAGTTCCGTTCATCGGTTTCTCTGAGGTGCGGCCGGAGAGTGGCGGACCTCCGCAGCATTCTGAGCATGATCGCGTTGTGTGCCACCATGGGAACGGCGCTCGACGTCGAGGCGGCGGGCGAGGATGAGGAGGACGCGATTCAGGCGGTACAACAGGTATTCTCTTCTTTTGGCAGCATTGATTCCCTCGACGGCGCGCCCAGGCAGATATTTTGAGTCAAGGTCCTGCCGCCTGCTCCGGGGTCTCGACCAAGTCGTTCCGGCCGTGAAGTCCGCCGCAGGTGTGTTTGGCAACGGTTTGTTACGGAGGCGCCCGCCTGCTCCGTTCGGCCCCGTTCATTTCGGGGATTCACCTTTCCGAATCTCCCGCTCCGCCCGCCCCCAGTCCTCAACTGCTCGACCGTCCTGGCGGCCTC
>PMBT01000112.1 GCA_003153035.1 Opitutia bacterium | reverse complement strand
ACAAGCAGTTCGTGCGCGACTATCTGCTCGGTCTCAAATGGGACCAGAAGCCGCCGGCGCCGCGCCTGCCCGCCGGCGTCATCGCCCGCACGCAGGAAAAATACCTCGCCGCGCTGCAGAGCCTGCTGGGCTAGCGATCGCGGCAGGTGCCGCGATCGCCGATGGAAGAACAAAAAGGAAAGATCCAAGATCAGAGGCGGCCGCCGCCGCTCTCCGCGTCTTTCTTCTTGTGTCTTCGTTCTTGAATCGGCGCGCGATTCTGGTTGTGCGCCCGCGCCGCCCTCACCAGCTCGCGACGCAGCCAGTCGAGCGCGACGGTGACGGCGCGCTCTTTCACCGCGGTGCGGGTGGCGGAAAAGTTCAGGTTCTTCGACCAGACGCCCTGCGGCGAATGCAACCCGAGAAAGATGGTGCCGACCGGTTTGTCCTTCGTGCCCCCGGTGGGTCCGGCATAGCCCGTGATCGCCAGGCCGTAATCCGCCTCCAGCGTCTCGGCCACACTGGTGGCTAGCGCCACCGCGCATTCTTCGCTCACCGCGCCATGCTGCGCGATCAGGCTCTCGGGGACATCGAGGATCTGCACCTTGGTTTCGTTGCTGTAGCAGACGATGGCCCCGCGGAAGAACTTGGAGGCGCCGCTGACATCGGTGAACATGTTGGCGAGCCGGCCGCCAGTGCACGATTCGGCCACGGCGAGTGTCTTCTCCTGCGCGCGGAACAGGTCCGAGACAACCTTCGCCATCGACTCGTGGCCGAAGCACACGAAGTCCTCCCGCAGCAGCGCGGCGCACTCGTCGGCGGTCGCCTGAAGTTCGAGCATCGAGAGGCCGCCGCCCGGCGAGCTGAGGCGCACATCGACCCGCCACTGGTGCGCGCAATAGGCGACCGTGAGCGCCCCGCCGAGGCGGTCGAAAATGGGCTGCAGTTTCGTCTCAAGCGCGGACTCGCCCACGCCCGCGGTGCGGAGCTGCACATAAGCCTCGCCTTCGCTGATCAGCCCGAGCTGCGCGAGGCGGGGCAGCACCTGGTCGGTGAACAGCGGCTGCAGTTCACTGGGCGGGCCGGGCAGCATCACCAGCACCCGACCCTCCTGCGCAACCCACAGGCCCGGCGCGGTGCCGTTCGGGTTGGGGAGCACCTCGCCGCGCTCAAACCGGTACGCCTGCTTGAGATTGTTGGGGGTCATCTTGCGGCCGAGGCGCACGAAGCGATCGGCGATCGCCTTCTCAATCGCCGGATCGAACACCAGTTTCTGTCCGAGCACCTCGGCCACCGCCTCGCGGGTGCGGTCGTCGCACGTCGGGCCAAGCCCGCCGGTCGTGATGACCACGTCCGCCCGCGCCCAGCTTGCCCGCACCTCCGCGACAATCGCCGCCGCTTCGTCGGTCACGGTGACGTTGCGCGCTAACTGCACGCCATGGCGCCCCAGCTGCTGGCCAATCCAGGTCAGGTGGCTGTTGGCCGTGAGCCCGAGGAGCAGTTCGTCTCCGAGCGTCAGCAGTTCAAAGCGGCGGGCGGCCGCCGGGCGGCCCTGAACTGGAGTGGAAATTGAAGCTGGAGGGTTGCTGTTTGCCATGGATGCTCTGCGCAGACGCATCATTCTATTGTATTCTCAGCAAAATGCCAGCACCCACCCCACATCCGCCGGAAGAACCCGCCGAGGCCCCGACCCTCAAGGAGAAGGTCCGCCGGCTGCCCGACGGTCCCGGGGTGTATCTCATGAAGGACCGGCTTGGGCGCATCATCTATGTCGGCAAGGCCAAGAGCCTGAAGAAGCGCGTCGCCTCGTATTTCCAGGCGTCACGGAATATCAGCCAGCAGCCCAAGATCCGGGCGCTGGTCGAGATGATCGCCAGCTTCGATATCATTGAGGTGCGGAGCGAGCCGGAGGCGCTGCTGCTGGAGGGGCGCCTCATCAAGCAGTACAAGCCGCGGTACAACACTGACTTCACCGACGACAAGCGGTTCTTGCTCGTGCGCGTGAGCCTCGAGGCCGAGCTGCCGCGCTTTGTGCTCACCCGCCTGCGCAAGGATGACCGCTCGCGCTACTTCGGGCCGTTCGCTTACAGCAACCTCGTGCGCAAGACGCTCACGGAGATGCGCCGGCAGTTCGGCATCCTGCTTGGCGACGCGCACCCGGTGAAGATCGCCGGCGAAGTCTACCGCCTTTATGACGACGTGCGCGCCGAGCTCTACGGCCACGCCAACGAGGTGACGGCGGCAGACTACCGCTGCCGGGTGGTCGCGGCCTGCGAGTTTCTGGAGGGGAAAAGCCGTGAGTGGCTCGGAACCCTGCGCGCCGAGATGCAGGCGGCAGCGACCCGCCAGGAGTTCGAGCGCGCGGCGAAATTGCGCGATATCGTGTTTGCCCTGGAGGAGACCCTGGCGAAGACGCGCCATTTCGAGCGGGCTCCCGTCCTGCTGCGTTCCGACGAGGTCGCGCTGCTGCTGCTGGCCGGCGCGTTGCGCCTGCCCGGGCCGCCCGCGCATCTGGAGTGCTTCGACATCTCCCACATCTCCGGCACGTTTGTGGTCGCCTCCATGGTGCATTTCACCGCCGGACGGCCCGACAGGGACCACTACCGGCGGTTCCAGATCAAGAGCTTCGTCGGCAACGACGACTATCGCGCCATGACCGAGGTCGTCGGCCGCCGCTACCGGCGGCTCTACGACGAAGGCCGGCCCTTCCCGGATCTCGTGGTGATCGACGGCGGGCGCGGCCAGGTGGCCGCCGCACTCAAGGCGTTCCTCGCGCTCGATCTCGTGCCGCCGCCGCTGGTCGGCCTGGCGAAGGAGCACGAGACGATCGTGTTTCCGGACGAGAGGCCGCCGCTCAACCTGCCGCTCACCCACCCGGGCCTCCAGCTCCTCCAGCGCCTGCGGGATGAGGCCCACCGCTTCGCCAACACCTACAACGCCGACCTCCGCTCAAAGAAGATCCGCGAGTCGATCCTTGACGATTTTCCCGGCCTGGGCCCGCTGCGCCGCGCCGCGCTCCTGGAACATTTCGGTTCCATCGCGAAGCTCCGGGCCGCCGCAGCCGCGGAAATCCAGGAGGTCCCGGGTGTGGGCCCGAAGCGCGCGCGCGCGCTGCACGCGTTTCTGCTCGGGGCGCGTTCGCCGACTTAAGAGGAAAACGGGAAACTCAAGATGCGCGATCGCCCCACGCTAGATGCAGAGCGGGTCGTAGTATCGAGCGCCGCGCGGTGTCCTATCCTTTCCGCAGCCGCACGATCCAGTCGAGGAGGCGGTTGGGCAGCAGCCACTTGAGAAAAAGAAACAATTTCGCGTGGGCGGGCGCGGCGTAGTGGCCGGCCGGCCGGCGCGCCGTGAGCGCCTTCGCGACCAGCCGGGCAATGTCGTCGCCCGTACCGGCCACTTGCTGCAACCGCCGGTAATCATGGCGAAACCCCGCGAAATACGGGGCATAGGGACCACCGTGGGCGAGGATCGATTCGGACGCCTGGTTGGCTGCGTCGAGAAACCCGCTGAGGATGAAACCCGGCCGGATCAGGACCACCTGGACCCCGAAGGGCGCCAGCTCGCCGCGCAGCCCGTCGGTGATCGCCTCAACCGCATGCTTGGTGGAGTCGTAGACCGACGACAACGGCCGCGCAATGCGTCCCGCCACCGAGCCGATATTGATGATCCGGCCCGACCCGCGCTCCCGGAGGTGCGGCGCCACGAGCTGCGTGAGGGCGACGAGCGCAAACACGTTGGTCTCGAAATTGCGGCGGATCAGCTCCAGCGGCACCAGCTCCACCGGACCGCGCGTACCATAGCCGGCGTTGTTCACCAGCGCGTCGATGCGCCCGAACTTCCCGAGCGCGCCGTCCACGACCCGCCGCCGGCCGGCGTCGTCCGTCACGTCGGCGGCGACCGCGAGCACGCGCTCCCCCGAAGGATCGAGCTCGCGCGCCAGCGCCTCAAGCCGGTCCGACCGCCGTGCGGAAATGACCAGTTTTGCACCGCCGCGCGCCAGCCGCCGCGCCGTCGCCTCGCCGATGCCCGATGATGCCCCGGTGACAATGATGACTTGATCAGCCAGAGAACGCATGACTGCCGATGGTATCGGTCCGAGGAACCGCGTCGAAGCGAAACCACGCGGGCTCGCCGCCAAACGGCGCCGCTGCTTCGCAGCCAGCCCGCAAGAGATTGGATTTCCCTATGGATGGATTTTGTCCAAGCTTTCACCGATCCGGCCACGCCGGCTTCCTAAGAAAACCGTTGGCCGGCCGTCTTATCCCCCATCAGGGTTCAATCCCATTTTCATGAAAACCATCCGACTGTCCGGCCTCGTACTGCTCGCCTCCACCAATCTCCTGCATGCCGCACCCGTGGAATCCCATATTTCCGCCGCGACGGTTTATCTCGACCGCGCGATCGTCACCCGCATGGCCACGATCGAACTTGTCCGTGGCGAGCAAGCGCTCGTTTTCGAGCGCCTGCCGACCGGGCTGCTCGACCAGTCGCTGCAAGCCTCCGGCCGCGGCACGGCGGGCGTCACCATCCTCGATGTGAACGCCCAGACCGCCTACGTGGATTTCACGCCCAACGAGCGGGTCAAGGAACTGGAGGAGAAGCTCAAAGGCCTTCTGATACAGCACCGGGCGTTGGATGACCGCGGGAAGATCCTCAGCGAGGAGCGCGATTTCGTGAAACGCATGCTCCTCGCCTCCACCGGAACCGTTATTTACCCGCTTGGCGGTGATACCGCGCACGGCGGCGGCACCGCCGCGCGGCCCACGCTCGACGAATGGCAGAAGCTTTACGTTTATTCCGAGGAAACCTTCGGAAAGATCGCGGGCGAGGCACAGTCTCTCGACAACCAGCGCGAAGACCTGAAGGCGAAGCAGGAGGCGCTGCAACAGCAGCTCAACGAGCTGCGCGGGGCGCGCGGAAAGAGTTTCAAGACCGTCACCGTCCGGGTCGCGGTGAGCGATCCGGGGCGGCTTGATGTCATGCTCAAGTACGCCGTGCCCGGCGCCAGCTGGGTCCCGTCCTACGACGCCCGCCTGCACGTCGCCGACCGGGCCGTCGAGCTGTCGTATTTCGGGCTGGTGCGTAACAACACCGGCGAGGATTGGAGCGACCTCGCCCTGACGCTCTCAACCGCGCGCCCGAGCCTCGGCGGCGGCGCGCCCGAACTAAGTCCCTGGATCGTGGACGTGACGCGGCCGATAATGATGAAGGTGACGGCGATGCCTGCAGCGGAAGCAAGGATGGAAAGGGCGGGAAAAGGGACGCAGGCTTTCAACCAACTGGCGGACGCTGCATCGGCTATCAGGGAACTCGACGAAGAAAAAGACGCTGGTTTTCTCGCCGCCACGGTCGAGGCGGGCGCCACCAGCGCGACGTTCAAGATCCCCGTGGCCGTAACGGTTCCCGCGAACAACACCATGCAAAAAGTGTCGATCGCCTCGGCCAAGCTCGCCGCGAACCTGCAGTATCAGGCGACGCCGAAGTTGCTCGAGGCGGCATTTCTCAGCGCCTACGCCGTGAACAACACCGATTATCCATTCCTAGCCGGCCCGATGAACACGTTCCTGGACGAGACCTTTGTCGCCGCCAGCCGTCTCAAGACCGTGATGCCGGGCGAGAAGTTCGAGCTCGCCCTCGGCGCCGACGAGGGCATCGCCATCAAGCGCAAGCTGGTGAACCGTTTCAGCGAGGACACCGGGCTGACCAGCAAGGGCCGTCGCGTCACCTACGAATACCTCCTGACGATCACCAACAACAAGAAGACGGCCGAACGCGTGGTCTTCAAGGAGCCTGTGCCCGTTTCGCGCAACGAGAAGATCGAGGTCAACCTCCTCACTCCCGCCGAAGGGGATGTCGGCACGGCCGAGAAGCCGAAGCAGGTCATCCGTGAGGCCGACGGCAAGCTCGTCTGGCGGTTTGATCTCAAGCCCGGCGAGAAGCGCGAGGTTCCGCTGAAGTTCAGCATTGGGTATCCGGGCGACTTGAATGTGACCGGCGTGGAGTGAGCGGCCGCAGCGATGAGGGAAGTTCTGATACCAAGTTCTCTTGATAGATAAACTGTCATTGCGAGGAGCGTAGCGACGAAGCAATCCAGCTGGATCGCGACGAGTGCATCCTGCCTCGGCGGCCCCGGCGCGCTTCGCGCACCTCGCGATGACAAATGTCTATAACACAAGGGGCGCTCGTATAAGTGGCCGGATCGAAGGCAAGATGGAAGGTGCGACCGCAATCTTGAATCTTGAACCGGTCGTCCGCCGCGGCTTTCGTCTCGGCGGATGATTACGACCATCGGCTTCGATGCGGACGACACGCTCTGGCACAACGAGCCGATTTTTGAGGCCGCGCATGACCGGTACCGCGCGCTCCTGGCCCGCTGGCACGATGCCGCCACCATTGACCGCCGCCTCTTTACCACCGAGATGGGCAATCTCGAGTTGTACGGCTACGGCATCAAGGCCCACGCGCTTTCCTGCATCGAGACCGCAATCGAGCTGAGCGGCGGCGACATTTGCGCGGCGGAAATCCGGGAAATCATCGCCTCCGCAAAGGAAATGCTCGCTCATCCTGTCGAGTTGCTCGCCGGCGCCGGCGAAGCGGTCGGGCAGCTGGCCGGGTCCTTTCAGCTACTGCTGATCACCAAGGGCGACCTGCGCGACCAGGAGCGCAAGCTGGCGAAATCCGGCCTCGCGCACCATTTCGCGCACATCGAGATCGTCGCCGAGAAGAACGCCGAGACCTACGCGCGCGTCCTGCGCCGCCTGCAGATCCCGCCGGCGCATTTCCTCATGGTCGGCAACTCGCTCAAGTCCGACATCCTGCCCGCGCTCGGTCTCGGCGCCTGGGCGGTACTCATCCCGTATCACCTGCTCTGGCAGGGCGAGCAGGCCGCGGCCCCGCTGCCGTCCGCAGTGGCGGGCCGGTTCTCGCAGCTGCCCACATTGCGCGAACTGCCCGCGCTGGTGGCGCGGCTGAACGCCGTGCCGGGTACCACCACGGCGAGCGAAGACTCAAGACAGAAGAGCGAAGAGCACGGCAGACCCGGCTGCTCGTCTTGAGTCTTTATTCTGCCTTTTGAATCGCGCGCGCGGCAGCGCGCCGCGCCGCCCAACTTGCGAAACTGCGGAAGCCCGCTAGTCTCCCCTATGCGCACTGTTCTCAGTCTGTTAACCACCATGAGCTTTCTCACCATGTTCACGACTGCCCGGGCCGATCCCCTCGACGTGGGCGCCTCCGCTCCTGCGGTCACCGGGATGACCGACACCGGCGACAAGCTCGATCTGGGCGCCGTTTACTCGAAGGGCTACACCCTCGTGTATTTCTTCCCCAAGGCCGACACTCCCGGCTGCACCGCCGAAGGCTGCAGTCTCCGCGATGCTTTCCAGGATCTCTCCGACAAGGCCGTGACTGTCATCGGCGTGAGCGCCGACGACGTGGCGGCGCAGAAAGCGTTCAAGGAGAAATACCACTTCCCCTTCACGCTCATCGCTGACAAGAACCTGGTGGTCATCAAGGCCTTTGGCGTGCCGGTGCGTGAAATCCCGGTCGCGGGCACGTTCGCCTCGCGGCAGTCATTCCTGATTAACAAAGAGGGCAAGATCGTGTGGCGCGACCTGAAGGCCTCGACCAAGCAGCAGGCCGCCGACGTATTGAACGCGCTTAAGGCGCTGGGCGGATGAGCCGCGCGGCCGCGCCTGCGCGCGGCAACTCAACATCCAAGAGGGCAGACTCAAGACTGGAGCGCGGGTTCTACTCCTCGTCTTCGTCCTTCGGTCTTTCCTCCTAAATCGCCGCGGGTTCTCCGGCCCGCGGCGGAACGCGGCTGATCATCACCTTGTCAACGCGATGGCGGTCCATGTCGATCACCTCGAAGCGCCAGCCGGCCCAGTCGAAACGATCGCTTACGGCCGGGATGCGCCCGAACTGCGTCATGACCAGTCCGCCGAGCGTCTGGTAGTCGGCTTCGGCTTCCTGCGGCAGTTTCTCCAGATGGAGGATCGTCTTGAGTTCGTTGACGGCGAGGGTCGCGTCGATGAGCCAGGAGCCGTCTTCGCGCTGTTTCGACTGCGGCTGGTCACGCTGCCCCTGCGCGGGCAAGTCGCCGACGATCGCCTCCAGCACGTCGATGAGCGTGACCATGCCCTGGATGCTGCCGAATTCGTCGGCGATGAGCGCCGTGTGCCGCCCCGATTTCTTGAACGACTCGAGCAGTTGGATGCAGTTCATCGTCTCCGGCACGACGAGCGGCGGCGTGAGGAGGTTCTTGAGGCTGGTGGGGATGCCGATGGCGGAGTGGGCCCAGAGCGCCTTCACCGCGACCATGCCGAGCACCTGGTCGCGGTTGTCCTGGTAGACCGGAAAATGGGAGTGGCCGCTGGCGACCACCTTGCGCCAGTTCACCTCCTCGGTGTCGCCGATGTTGAGAAAGACGATCTTGGGCCGCGGCGTCATGATCGCGGTGACGGGCAGCTGATCGAGGCCGAGCACGCCCTCGACCATTTCCTTCTCGGCCTTGTGAAAGACGCCGGCCTGCAATCCCTGCTCGATAAGGATGTTAACCTCCGCATCGGTCACCGGCGCCTCGCGCCGGTGGCTAAGGCCAAACGGTTTGAGCACGAAGGCGGTGGCGGCGCTGAGCAGGTTGATGACCGGCGCGACCACGTGGGACATTCCTTGGAGCGGGCCGGCGACCAGCCGGGCCATGCGCTCGGGATTACTGAGCGCGATCTGCCTGGGAATGAGCTCACCGATGATCAGGGAGAAAAACGTGATGACGGCCACCACCCCGCCAAAGGCAATGGATCCGGCCCACGGCGCCAGCGAGGGGAAGCGCGCCAGCCAGACCGCGACCTGATTGGCCACGGTCGAACCACCATAAGCGCCCGCCAGGATGCCGCACAGCGTAATGCCCACCTGGACGGTGGACTGAAAGCGCGCCGGCTCGGCCCCGAGTTCGAGCGCCGCCTGGGCTCCCTCATCGCCTTCGCCCGCGAGCTGCTTCAGCCGAGCCCTCCGGGCGGAAACCACCGCAATCTCCGCCATGGCTAAAAGCCCATTGGCCACCAGCAAGAAGCAGAGGATAAACAGCTCGGTGGAGATTCCCGACATGGATGAGAGGCACAGCCTATGCCAGATCGGCCGGCAGGGGCAACCCCTTTCCCCGGCGGCACGGAGTAGAGACCTCGGAGCCAGCCCCGAGGCATTCGGACAAGACACTTAATGCCCCGCTCCATACATCGTCAGTTTCGTGGCATGGGTCGGGAGACCCGTGCCACTTCCCGACCAAGCCGAAGCGAGCTTTGAGGCACAAGAAGTCAGTTGCGGACGATTCAAGGTGTCTCTACCACTGGAATTCACGGGCCTATAGCTCAATTGGTTAGAGCAGAGGACTCATAATCNNACTCATAATCCTTTGGTTCAGGGTTCAAGTCCCTGTGGGCCCATTTCTTAAAACGTTCGGCGCTATCCCCTGCCGAGTGACACAGAATATGTCGGGGGTGCCAGCCCCGAAAAAGACGCGATTCGCAGCCATCAGGAACCCCCGCGATGCAGAAGCCTGTAATCGAAGTCATCCGTCGACGATTCTCCTGCCGGACGTATCTTGATGAACCGATCGACGATCAACGGCAGCGCCGGCTGACGGAATTTCTGTCCGCCAACTCGGTCGGACCACTGGGGACGCGAGCGCGATTCGCGCTGATCGCCGCCACCTCTGGCGACCACGAAGCGCTGCGTGGTCTGGGAACTTACGGATTCATCAAGGGCGCCACCGGGTTTGTCATCGGCGCCGCGGAGCGCTCACCAAAGGACTTGGAAGACTTCGGCTACCTGATGGAGCATGCCATCCTGTTTGCGACCGATCTGGGCCTGGGGACCTGCTGGCTGGGCGGCACGTTCTCGAGGAGCCGGTTTGCCGAGAAGATCAAGTTGCGCCGCGAGGAGATCGCGCCCGCCGTGACCGCAGTCGGTCGCATCGCTCAGGGTCCGCAAACCCGGGATTGGATCCGCGAACGGGCGAGGGGAACCGACCGGTTGCCGGCCGAGCAGCTTTTCTTTGAACAGCAGTTCGGCGGACCGTTGCCGGCGGCAGCAGCCGGCGCTTATGCCTCGCCGCTCGAAGCAGTGCGGTGGGCCCCCTCGGCTTCAAATAAACAGCCGTGGCGGATCGTCCGAATCGAGAATGCCTTCCATTTCCACCTGGCGCGGACTCCGGGCTATGGAAAAGGAAGTGTGTTGTTTTACCTGATGCAGTTCGCCGATCTCCAACGCGTCGACCTGGGGATTGCGATGTGCCATTTCGAGCTGACCGCCCGCGAATCGGGTTTGGCCGGCCGGTGGGTCGTCCAGGACCCGAATATCGCGAAGCCCGATGACCGCACCGAGTACATCGTCAGTTGGATCGGCTGATCAGTCGGATCCACCCCGGATCGGAGCGACGCCCGCACACGCAATTTGTGAAATCGCTGAGATCGGCTTTAATCCTTGTCATGCGATCATCCGCGCGGGAGCTCGTTCCCACCCTCCTTCTTCTTGCCGTGCTCGGCCCCGCAGCCAAGGCGGCCGACCAGGCTCCGCCGGCTGGAAACCCCGACCGGGGAGAGATCCTTTTCAAGGAAAGCTGTGCGCTGTGCCATGCCACGGGAAAGGGCGCGCGGCGGCTGGCTGGACAGGGGCCGGGGCTCGCAGGCGTCGTGGGTCGGCCGGCGGCGTCCTTGCCCAATTTCGGATACTCCAAGGCCCTGGCGACGTCGCATCTTCTTTGGGACGCCGTCGCGCTGGACCGGTTTCTGGCAAGCCCCGGCGCGTTGATACCGGGGACGGTCATGGTCATCGCCGTGGCCGACCCGACGGACCGCAGCGATTTGATCGCTTTCCTGGCGACGCTGCGTCCTCCCGCACTGCCGGCCGAACCTCGGAAGGCCGCCTCTGCCCGCCGCGTCCCCAGTCCGGGCGACTGGCTGAACGATGCCCCTGGTGCGCGCCATCGGATTCGGTTGGAGGATCTGCCGGCGCCCTACGCCACCGAATCTGCCGGCAATTCCCCGCATATCGTGGATCGGCCGGCCGGCGCCTCCCTGGCGGTTCCCGCGGGATTCCGGGTCCAGCTGTTTGCCTCCGGCCTCTCCGGACCGCGGTTGCTGCGCACGGCGCCCAATGGGGACATCTTCATCGCCGAGACCCGCGAGGGGCGGATCCGCGTGCTGCGGGCGGCGGACGGAGCGGAGACCCCGTCTGAAAACACGGTGTTCGCGGACCGCCTGACGGGTCCCTTCGGAATCGCCTTCTACCCGCTGGACGGAAACCCGCGCTGGGTGTACGTCGCCAATCTCAACTCCGTCGTGCGCTTTCCGTATCGGAGCGGCGACCTGACGGCGCGCGGGCCGGCAGAGGTGGTCGTGCCCCACCTGGCCGACAGCACGGGCGGGCATACCACCCGGGACGTCGCCTTTTCGCGCGACGGGCGGCGGATATTCATTTCAGTCGGCTCCGGCTCGAACGTCGCGGAGGAAATGCCGCTGAAGTCCCCCGCCGAGATCCGCGATTGGGCGGCCCGGCACGCCCGGGGAGCCACCTGGGGCTACGAGAGTGGGCGTGCCGACATTCTGGAAACCGACCCGGAGGGGCGCCAGCCCCTGCGGATCTTCGCCACGGGCATCCGCAACGCGGTCGGGCTGGCCGTGCAGCCGGCCACCGGGGAATTATGGGCTTCGACCAACGAGCGCGACGCCTTGGGCGACGACCTGGTGCCGGATTACATCACGCATGTGCGCGAGGGCGGCTTCTACGGGTGGCCCTGGTACTACCTGGGCAATCACGAAGACCCCCGCCACGCCGGCGAGCGGCCGGACCTGGCGGGCCAGGCGACTGTGCCGGACGTGCCGGTGCAGTCGCATTCAGCGACCCTGGAAATGGTGTTTTATCCGGCCAACGCTTCCGGATTGTCCGCGTTTCCGGTTGAGTATCGCGGGGACATCTTCGCGGCGTTTCACGGATCATGGAACCGGACGGGGCGCACCGGGAGCAAGGTGGTTCGCGTGCGACTGCAGAACGGCGTGCCGACGGGAGAATATGAGGATTTCCTGATCGGATTCGTCATCGACGACGGTCGCGTTTGGGGCCGACCCGTCGGCGTGGCGGTCGCCCGTGACGGCGCTCTCCTTGTGACGGACGACGCCAACGGCACTCTCTGGCGCGTCGCTTATGGCGGGCACTAGCCCGGAGGCCTTTCTCGGACTCATGCAGTCTAGAGCGGTTTCACGAAAACTGTAGCCGTCGGCTGCGACTAAATGGAGGGCGAGGCTCCCGCCGAGCCGCGGCGGCGACGAGTGCGATCGCCTCGGCGGACACGGAGGTCCGCCCTCCACCCAAGCGCGGCTACAAGTCTATCTAAACTGCTCTAGAGCCGAGCGAGGAGTGGCGGGCGGAAGTTTTCGGCCTCCGCAGATTAAAGGATTCCCAGCGGGCGTCGCCCGCTCTACCCTCCGTGAAGCTGTGAAGTTCCTAATCCGTCTAGCCTGCTTCGTTCTTCTCGCCTCTGGACTCGCCTGCGCGCAATCGGCCGCGCCCTACCAGGCGCCGCCAAGCCTTATCGACGCCATCAAGAAGTTTCAGGCGATTCACGTCCAGAAAGCGGACGACGGACTTTGGGCCGAGGTCGAGGATGGCTACAACCGCCTGCCCGCCGAGGTTCGCCAGCCAGCATTCGAGTCCCTCAGCAAGATTGGTCCGCGGCGGATGGACCTGACGGAAACCGCCGCCATCATCGACCGCGGGCTCGCCCGGCCCGGCAGCTCTGCCAATTACGCCGGCCTGCTCACCGTGCTGGTCAGCTATATGGAGCGCCTGAAGAGCTTGCAGGCGGCCTATGCGTCCGTGCACGAGAAACTCGCCCCGCCGATTCACCAATCCACAGGAGCCTCCCTGGAGAAATTCGACCGGACCTGGGAGGAATGGGACCGGACCAGCTTCGAAGCAGAGATGGCGACGAGAACCCTCGCCCATGAATTGGGCCTGGCGATCGTCACCTCACTAATGACCCCTGAGAGATTCTAACGACTCGCGGCAGCCATCGCTGTCGCGCCAGCGTCTCTCGCGACGACAGCCACTCAAATCCCATGAATCGATCATCCTGGTCTCTGCACTTTCTCGCACTGGTGTTCCTGGCCACGGCGGCGCTGGCCGCTCCGGACCAGCCTCGGCGCATGCCGGTGATCTTGGACACGGACATCGGCACGGACATCGATGATACCTGGGCGCTGGCCTATTTGCTGCGCTGTCCGGAACTGGACCTGAAGCTTGTCGTCACGGACACCGGCGACACGCGCTACCGGGCGAAGATCGCGGCGAAGCTCCTGCAACGTGCCGGCCGCACGGATGTGCCCGTCGGCATCGGCCGCAAAGGGATAATGGGCGAGGCCGAGCGCAATCTCGATCCGTGGGTCCGCAGCTATGATCTCGGAAAATACCCCGGGCACGTCGTGGAAGACGGCGTGGGCGCGCTGATCGACACGGTCATGCGTTCACCGGATCCGGTCACAATCATCGCCATCGGGGCGGTGCCGAACCTGGCGGAGGCGTTGACCCGCGAACCCCGGATCGCCGCCAAGTGCCGTTTTGTCGGGATGCATGGGAGCTTTGACGTCGGTTACGGCGGGAGTGGTCCGGCGGCGGCCGAGGCCAATGTGCGCGGCGACCCCGCCGCCCTGCGCACCGTGCTCGCCGCGCCCTGGCGCGACATCCTGCTCACGCCGCTCGACACCTGCGGCCGGATAAGCTTGAGCGGAAATAACTATGCGCGGATTTGGGGCTCGATGGACGATCCCCTGCTGCGCGCAGTGATTGAGAGCTACTGCGTCTTCGCGCCCCGCGTAACCTGGATGGAGTGCAATTTCTTCGCTATTCGCTCGACCACGCTCTTCGACTGTGTCGCCGTTTATCTGGCGATCTCTGAGCAACTGGTGGAAGTCGAGCCGGTGACGTTCCGCGTCACCGATGACGGATTCACGGTCCGCGATCCACACGGAGCGCGGGCGCGCGTCGCCCTGCACTGGAAGGACCAACCAGCGTTTGAGAAGCTCCTGACGGAGAGGCTGCTCTCCCACTGACCGTCCCCGGTCGGCCCGCGGTCGGAAAACTCACGGTGCGACCGCCGGATGCGCGGGCACGACGAGAAGTTCAATGCCCTCGTTGCGGCCGAGATTGCGCGAATACTGGCGGTCGGCCTCGTTGTTCCAATGCTCGTGGACGCCGAGACTCTTGAGCGGTTCGCCATCGGGCGCGTAGCGGACGCCAGATGGTGGGTGGTCTGCCAGCGCGGCTTCATGCATGAAGTTGTCCGCATTCGTCATCGGCTCGAAATCAGTGAAACGGCCCAGGGGGAATTCGGCGCGGAGGAGATCGAGCCCCACCGAGTCGATCGCGATCGGATCCTGCGACAGGAAGAGGCTCGCGAGCCACTCGCCGTGAAACAGCTTTGTCCAGTGGCCGTGCTCCGCGACGAGGTCGTTGACGTCGCGCACGCCGAAGAGGCCGTCAAGGATGAAGAGCAGGGTTTTCCCGCCGAGCCCCTTTGAGCCGATCATGTCCACGAAGGGATGGTAGGTGGCCATGGCATGGGAGTGCGCGTTGACGTAGACCTCGTGGTCGCGCACGTCGACGGTGCCGTAATGGTTTTTGGCGGTCAGCGACACGCCGGTCGTCGGGTGGCCTTTCACTAGCGTCAGGTTCACCAGGTAGGTCGCCTCGATGACGCACTTCGGCAGATCCCGGCCGACCTTGGGATCCGGGACGGAATAGTGGAGCGTGTCCTTCTGGTACTCCACCGGGAGGCGGCCGTTGGCTCCGTCGCCTTTGGAATCGACGAAGCGGACGCCCGGAAAGGCGGCATGCGCCGGCTTGTAGACGCGATCGGGGACGACGCGAGTCGCCTCGTAAACCGTGATCATCTCCGGCGGCGCGCCGGCGACCGCAATGAGCTGACGCAGGAGCGCGACGAGCACCTGTGGCGACTGGTCGATCTGTCCATCGACGTCGCCATAGCCCTCGTACGCGTTGTTGCAGTTGATCTTGACGGCGATCTTCTCGCCGGCGCGGTAACCGGCGTCGCTCTGGCGGTGGGTGCGGTTGAAGTATTTGAAGATCGCATCCCACGCAACCGCGTCGGCTGTGCCACCAGCGATGGCGCGCAGTGAGCGCGCCATCATGTTGTCCACCGCGGGCTGGCTGATACCGGTGCCCTCGTCCCACCAGTTACCGGTTTTGCCGTCCCACGGCGTCGCGGCGAGATCCCGCACCCAGACGACCCGGCCGGGAAAGATGCCTTTCCCCGTGCCGATGGGATGGTTCGGGCCATCAGACGGTATCCAGATCGCGGGTGGCGGCTTCGGCGCAGCGGCGGGCGTCGCGGTTCCGTCCGCCAGCGCCCCCCCGGCCAGCAAGGTGGCGGCCAGGGTGAAGAGACTCCGTACAGCCAGTCGAAGACGTGTGTTCATGGGAGATTAATCGGACTAAAAGAGAAGATGGCGGAGAGATTTCAGCGTTCCGGCACGAAGTGCACCACGGCGCCGCCACCCGGCGCCATGCGCAGGTCGAGCGTGTCGCCGGCCGATACGATGCGGTCTTCCACTTCGAGATGTTCGGCGTTCTCGGAGCTGTCAGCGGCGTCATGCCACCAGCGCAGCTGCCACTTTCCTGCGCCAAGGAAGTCGAGTTTCACGGACCGCACCCGGGTGAAGTTGTTGTTGAGAGCGCCGAGGTACCACTCCGCCCCGGAGCGGCGGGCAATCACCAGGTGCTCGGCGACCACGCCTGACAGCACGCGGGTCTCGTCCCACACGGTGGGGACGATCTTCAGGAAATCGATTCCCGGCTGGCCGCGCAGGTTGATGGGATGATCGGAGGCGCACATCACCGGGCTGTCGTAGGCCACAAACAGGGCCAGCTGGCCGGCCCGCGTTCCCTGCACCTGCGTGGGCGCGACGCCCTTCTGGAACTTTTCCATCGGGCGGTTCACAAACCCGCCGGGCGTGAAATCGCCGGGTCCGGCCAGAAAGCGGGTGAACGGCAGTGTGACACGATGCTCCGGGGTGACCCGATTGCTCCATTTGTTGTACTCGTTGCCGAGAATGCCCTCGCGCGTGATCTGGTTCGGCCACGTGCGGATCATTCCGGTGGGTTTGTAGGCGCCGTGGAAGTTGACCATCAGGTGATGCTCAGCGGCAAATCGGGTGATCGTTTCATACCAGTTCACCATCTCCTGGTCGTCGCGATCCATGAAATCGATTTTCACGCCGGCGATCCCCCATTTTTCGTACACCTCAAACGCTTTCTTGTACGCATCGCCCTGCGCGGCGTCGGTCCAGTAGAGCCAGACCCAAAGGCGCACCTTGTTCTCGGCGGCAAAACGCAGGAGTTCGCCCATGTCCACCTCGGGAGCGGGCTTGGTGATGTCGGAACCAGGTCGGGAGATGCTCGTGTGGGTACCGACGTACCAGCCGCCGTCGACGAGTTGATAGGGCCAGCCCATCTCACCGGCGAACTGGATGAAGTCCTTCATCGTGCCGGTATCCTTGCGCCCGATGCCGGACCACCAGCTGTCCCACGCCATCATACCCGGCTTGACCCACGAGGGATCGGCGATCTGGCAGGGCGTGCTCAGGTTGAGCACGAGGTCGCTCTCGATCAACCGGCCCGCTTCCCGGCCGATCATGAGGACCCGCCACGGCGAGACGTGAGGCAGCGACGCTTTCACCAGGCCCTGTCCGTCCAGCCGCGGCGCGAGCCGGGCCCGCAAGATCACGGCGCTCGTGCCGGCCGCCTGCGGTTCGCGGGCCAGCCAGAGTCCCGCCCAGTCAATCAGATCGGCCTCAGTCACCGCCAACCACGCCGCGGGGGTCTGGGTGAGCAGGGGCAATCCGGTCACGGTCTCGGCGGGCAGGTCGGCGAGCCGCTGCTTGCGGAACTCCCATTCCTGTGAGCCGGCGAATCCGCCGCGCGAGTCGTAGGCATCGGGCGGGACCGCGATGTGGTCGCCAGCGAAGCAGGTATTGTCCGCGGTGAAAGCGAACTGGGTGAGCTCCTCGTCGAGGACGAAGTCCGCCGCGTTGCCTTCACGCGGCAGCTGGTAGCGGAAACCTACCCCGTCGTCGAAGGCGCGGAAGATCACCGAAAACGTCCGACCGGATTCGCCTTTTTCGCGCAGGGTGACGGCCAGCTCGCGGTGATGGTCGCGCACCTCGCGGCGTTTGCCGAGCGGATTAGTCCAGGTGCTGTCGTGCTCCGCGCGGGCCGCCTGCACCAACGCCACATCGCGCCCGAGCACTACGCCATCATGGAAGCGCAGCCCCAGCCGCGAGTCGTTAATGACCGGCACGCCGTCGACGGCCACGCGGTAGCTGAGGGCGCCCGCGACATTAACCGTCACCACCATGCGATCGTCGGGCGAACGCAGTTCCTGCGTTGCCGCGGCGGAGGCCGGCTCGACCGCGCGGCCGGCGCCGGCCGCGGTTCCGAGGACGAGGGCCAGCAGGCTGAATGCGCGGCCGAGACGAATTTCACAGGGCGAACCAAAACGTAGAGTATTCATAACGGAGTTCGGTTACGGGTTGATGCGGAAGCGGGTATCAGAATTTCTCGCGGACGACCGGTTCCTCCCGGCGGGTGTCGGCGAGGCCACGGCTGGCGGTGAGGGAGAAATCCCGGACCCCGCGCAGGTCGAATAACGGGGTCGCGCCCGGGCCGCGCTGGAGGTCGAGGTGGTCGAACCAGGCGTCCTGCACGTCGGCCAGCACGATGGCAGGCCGAGCCTCGGGCTTGGCGCAGTCGACCTTCACCTGGTGCATCGCGAGGCCACGGACGTGACGGAAGAAGAAGCCGTAGGACGGCATCTCCCCGAACATGCTCGGCTCGGGGTAGGACCGCTCCTCCTCGGGCGGCATGCGCTCACCCAGCTCCTTCGGGCCGCCCCCCTGCTGCACGATCCGGAGGTTGCTGAAGCGGAGGTCCTCGATCGGGTGGCCGGGGATGCCGCTGATGACGCTGCCGAGGTCCCAGTCGGCGTCGGACGCAACGAGGTTGTCAACGGTGATGCGGCGGATGGTGCCGACGGGCGGATTCCCGGGCCCGCGCAGGCGGCTGCCGAGGCGGATGAAGATCGGGGAATTGGCCACATGGCGCATGGTGATGTTGGAGATCGCCACATCCTCGATGTGCGCGCCGTCGACGCTCTCGATCGCAATGCCCCGCGAATCGTCGAAGACGCAGTTCGTGATCGCGATGTTCTTGAAGTCGCCGTTGGACTCGGTGCCGAGCTTGATCCGCCCGGTGCGGTACGATTGGTACTCCGGCGCGCTGCGCTTAAACGTGGCGTCGAGCAGGGTGCCCTCGTCAAAGTTTCCCGCGAGGTAGCAGTCGGAGATCGTGATGTTCTCGCAGTGGCGGATTTTCCCGAGCCCGTAGGACGCCTTCAGGCAGATGCCATCGTCCCAGGGCGAGTTCACGCTGCACCGCGTAATCCGGACGTTCTGGCACGCGTCGACGTCCATGCCGTCGCGGTTGGTGTCGATCTTCAGGTTGTCGATCGTGAGGTTGTCGACACCGGTGGCGAGAATGCCGAAGTGACCGCCATGCAGGATGGAGAAGTCGCGCAGGATCACATTGCGACAATCCCGCAGCGCGATCACCTTGTTGCCGCTGCCGGGCCCGCCGTCTTGATACCGTTTCTCGCCCTTCGCCTCGTCGGCGAATCGGTTGAAGCCGCAGTTCAAGCCTTTGCCATGAATCCGGCCGGGACCGAGGATGGACACATTCTCCAACCCAATGCCCCAGATGAGGCTGTTTTGCCAGTGGCTGTGGCCGTAGTCCTGGTAGTGGAACTTGTCGCCCCACTCGTTCGGCTCGGGCAGGTCGTACAGGGCCCGCGCGGCATCGACGGCTTCGATCGTGGCCCCCGCCTCGAGCCACAGCGTGATGTTGCTTTTCAGCCGGATCGACGCGGAGAGGTAGGTGCCGGGTGGAAAGAGCACGGTGCCACCACCGGTTGCGGTTGCCGCCAGGATGGTCCGGTTGATTGCGTCAGTATCAACCGTCCGGCCGTCGCCTGTGGCACCCTGGGCCCTGACGTCGAAAATGCGGGCGACAGCCGGCTCGGCCCGCGCGACAACGCCGCACGCGAGTGCAACGACTAGCAGGCCCGTTAGGCGGGGAAATGAAAGCACGGAGGGGCTCATGGGCGGGGACGGGGGAACCAAAGGACGACAATCTGATTGTCGTTTGGAATTGCCGTGTCCTTTTAACAGTAAGAGTGCGGAGCGCTGAAAGCACGTCTGAACCGCGCACGATGCGCCGAGTCGCCGGGCACTGGGGATTCAACGCTGCTCCATGCTGCTCGTGCCCAGGATGAAGGACGTGACTCCGGCGAACGGATTCACCTCCTTGGGCGAGTCGATGTAATCCCGGAAGCTGTCCTTGATTCCGATGCTGCTGCAGTCAAAGACATCGATCAATCCGTCGGCACCGGTCCGCGCTTTCTTCGTGATGCCGGCGTAGGCCTTTTTCACCACCGGGACGTATTCCGCCTGATCGATGTACCCCCGGTCCATCGATTTCTTGATCAGGTACAGGAACATGCCCGTGCCGGAGGTCTCGTTCCAGTTGCCCTGTGCATCCGGCTTGCCCACGACCTGGCACCACATGCCGGTGCGCGGGTC
Organism: Opitutia bacterium; assembly: GCA_003153035.1. Classification (GTDB taxonomy): domain Bacteria; phylum Verrucomicrobiota; class Verrucomicrobiia; order Opitutales; family Opitutaceae; genus Fen-1467. Next base: position 11,057 of record PMBT01000112.1, on the reverse strand, counting down.
CTGCACCTCCTTGAGGCCGTGGCACAGATCGCGAAGTGCGGTCAGCAGTCGCTCACGATCGGGGTGATCTGCCGGGAGGTAGTCGAAGACATCGGCCAGCAGAACGGCGTACCAGCCCAGTCCCTCGCTCCAGACCTCCGGGGCCAGGCCCGTCTTCTTGTCGGCCCAGCTCGCGGTCCGCGACTCATCCCAGCCGTGCAGGAGGAGTCCATTGGGTTTCCGACAGTGCTGTAGTGCGAGCCGCATCTGCCGGCCGACTTCATCAAACGCATAATCGCGGTCGCCGATGACCTTGCCGTAGCGGGCCAGGAATATCTGTCCCATGAACACGCCGTCGACCCACATCTGATGCTTCGCCCAGTCGCCGTGCCAGAAACCGCCGTCGGAATTCCGCGGGTAATCGCGAAAGCCGTCGCGGATCCTGGTCGCCGCGATCCGGTATTTCTCCAGCCCGGTCTGCTCGTACATCAAGAGAATGGCGTAACCGGGCAGGAAGTTGTCGAGCGCGGTCGGCACGAAATCAGGAATGTTGCCATGCCCGTCGACCTGCTGGTCCACGTACCGCCTGATGTAGTTGAAATAGCGGACGTCGCCCGTCTGCCGCCACAACTTCTCCAGCGTGAACATGGCGTAGCCGGCCTGCCAGCTGAAGTGGTTCGTCTGGCCGACCCAGTGGAGGCTGTCCGGGTCCGGAAAGCGGGAGATCAAGGTGTCGGCCACGGCCGAGGACCATCTGAAATCCGGAGACGAGGCTGCGCGAATACCACTGTAATGCAGAAGCATCATGAGGCCTAGTGCGGTGATCAACGACGAGCGGTGCATATTTGAGAGTTCCCTGGACCGGCCTCGCGATGGCCGCCCCGGACTCTGACTTCTGAAATAGCAGTTCCTCCCTCAGTGGAAACTCCGGATTTCCGTTAGCAGTGACCAGCCGGGCGCGGATGTTCCACGGAGCCAAAGGCGGGCCAGCGCCAAATCCATCCCGCTTTCGGGAAACTCTCCTCCCACGTGCGAATCGGCTGAGACCTTCCTAGACTTCATTGCGAAGCACCAAACTCCATTAATATCCTATTATAAACGATTTCAAATACAGTCACACAGCTGGCACGGTGCCTGCAATAGAGGAAAGCAACCACCAACAAAAGCTCTACCATGAAATCCACCCTCACAATCCTCATGCTTGTCGTCAGCGCCGGTTACGCACTCGCGGCGTTTGCCGGACTCGTCGGAATCCTTCCGTCCTCCGTATTCCTCACTAGCGAAGTCATGTTCTTCGTTTACTCTCTGGCCGGCCTGGTCTCCATCGCACTCAGCGATTCCGGCCGGCGCACGAGCATCGTGTACGCCGTGTGATCTTCCGCTCGGCGTTGCCGACGTTCACTTCGGCAGCGCGAGGGTGAAGGAGAACGTGGCGCCCTTGCCCGATCCGCTGAGGGCCCAGATGCGGCCGCCGTGATCTTCAACGATCCGCTTGCAGATCGACAGGCCGAGACCGGTGCCCTGCGCCTTGCCGTGGGTGGCGAAAGGTTCGAAAAGCTTCTTGGCGATTCCCGGCGCGATGCCGCTGCCAGTGTCGCTGACATCCACCCGCAGCTCTCTGCCCTTGACCAGGAAATGCAGGGTGATCTTGCCGCCCGCGGGCATCGCCTCCACGGCATTGTGCACCAGATTGTAGAACACGCGCGCGAGGCGGTTGGGTTCGATGCTAACTTCGATTTCGGGCGGTGGGTTCGCCAGCTCGAGCGTCACATGATGCGCGGCGATTTCCTCCCGGAGCTCCGTGACGAGTCCTTTCAGGTAGGGCGCGAAAACCACAACACTCATCGCGGGCTGCCGGCCGGTGGGGCGGGCAAATTCGATGAGTTCGTTCAGCATGTGACTCATGCGGTCCACCTGCCGGGAAATCGAATCCCGGGCCTTCTGGCGCACGCTGGGCGGCGTGGCCGCACCGCCCGCCACCTCGGCGGCTAGGCCGATGACGATCAATGGATTCTTGAAGTCATGGACGATGGTATGCGCCGACCGGCCGACCACCGCGAGGCGTTCGCCCTGAATGATCTCGTCGAGGTACTTCTTGTTTACCGCCCGCATGCGGGCGCTGAATTCCCGGATGAGGGTGAGCGCCAGCCCGGGATGGCGTTTCAGCAATTGCAGCATTTCATCGCGGCTCAGGTAGAAGGCCTTGGTGTCGGTCTCGGCGGTGGCGGTGGCGGAGCGTGGCGCGTCGTCGAGCACGGCCATCTCGCCGAAAAAATCCCCGGGGCCGATGCTGGCCAGCGGACGCGACTCGGTGCGGTCGACCATGGCGGCAATCTGCACGCGTCCGGATTCGATGACGTAGAGGCCGTCCCCGACATCACCGGCTGCAAAAATGGTCTCGCCGGCACGGAACTGCCGGAGATGCGCGGCACATTCACGCTCCGACAACTCCTGCCTTAACACGTCCGTGAAAGATTTCTCTTCGGGTGGTGACACGGGGGCGGATGCGATCCGGAGGTTGGTCGAGGATGCCAGGGTCAGTTCGCGTTGGCGGCCACCAGCCCGCCGGCGCGGCGGCGGCGGAGTCGCGGCCAGAGGTCGGGGCTCGCTGCCGGCATTGGGGCGAAAAGTTTCATCGCTTCCTCGCTATCGCGCCACACGCAAAGAGTCCAGCTGAAGTGTTCGCCCCGGGCGCGAGGGGGTGCCGGACGGCCGTCATCACCCGACGCTTGTTGGCGACGGCGCACTTGGCTTGGCCCGCGCAGACTGTTACATCCGGCGGGACGTTCAATGAACGGCCGCCCATCAACGAACTGGTTTCCTGCCCTGGCACGTCAGCTCCCGCTGTGGTGCGGGTTCCCCCTCCTGGTCATCACCAGCCGGGCTGATGAGGCTCCGCAGACCCAGCTCGAGGCCACCGGGCTGCGGTTTGGCTCCGTGAGCATGTACTCCGAGAACGACAAATACTTCGCCGGCACGGACGAATACTACACAAACGGCTTCAAGCTCTCCTTCCTTTCGACCAACCTGCGCGATTTTATCGCTGCGCCGGTGCCGTACCCCGTGCAGCAGGTCGCCCGCCTGCTCAACCCGCTGGTTCCCGCTGACCGCGATTACAAGCTCGGTCTGTCCATTGGGCAGAACATCTACACGCCAAGCGACACGAACACGACTGCGAGCCTTCCCATGGACCGCCCTTACGCCGCCTGGCTTTACCTCGGCGCCTGCTTCCAGAGTTACCGCCCCGCCCGTGCCGCCGCCGCCGGCCCCCACCTCTTTGCGCTGCTCGACACGCTGGAACTCACCCTTGGCATGGTTGGTCCGGATGCGCTCGGGCGCCAGATCCAAAACGGCTTCCATCACTTGATCGGTGCCGCCTCCGCCAACGGCTGGAACCACCAGATCCACGATGAGCCGGGTCTGAATCTCGTTTATCAGCGCAAATTCCGCTTCGCCACCCCGCACGCCCGCGACGGCTGGGGTGCTGACTTCATTCCCCACGCCGGGATGAGCCTTGGCAACGTCTTCACTTATCTCAATGCCGGCGCCGAAATCCGCGCCGGGTGGCGTCTGGCCGCTGATTTTGGCACCGATCTCATCCACCCCAGCGGAGATTCCAACAGCCCCCGCCGTCCGCCCTTCAGCGTTTTCCTCTTCGCGGCGACAGATGGCCGGGCGGTGGCTCGGGACATCACGCTTGACGGCAATTCGTTCCGCGACAGTGCGCGGGTGGATAAGCGACCGCTCGTCGCCGATCTTTTCGGCGGCGTCGCGATCGGCACCACCAACTGGCAGCTCACCTACACCGAGAATCTCCGCACCAGGGAGTTCGATGGCCAGCAGAAGCCAGCGGTGTTCGGCTCAGTCAGCATTACCCTTTTCTACTAAGGCGTGTCCCAGTGATCTTGCCATCGCGCCTGTCGACCCGGGTGTCCGCGCTTGCGACCCTGGCGCGGTTGACTAGAATCCAACCCATGCCGAACGCGCCGTCCCGGCGGGAATTCATTCGCGCCGCCTCGCTCGCGTCCTTGACCTTTGCCGGCAGCGCCTTGCTGCGGACCCTGGCCCAGGCGGAACCTCCGCCGCCGACGGCGACTGACCGGGTGCTGGGGGTCGCCTTGCTCGGACTAGGTTCGTACAGCGCCGGCGAGCTGGCCCCCGCCCTTTTGCAGACCCGGCGATGTCGTCTCGCCGGCATCATCACCGGGTCCGCAGAAAAAGCCGCGCGCTGGGCCCGCAAGTACAACCTCCCGAAAAAGAACCTCTATCACTACAATCATCTCGAGCAGATCGCCGGCAATCCGGACATCGACATCGTCTACGTCGTGACCCCGCCCGCCCTACATCCGGAGTTCGCCATCCGGGCGGCAAAAGCGGGCAAGCACGTCATTTCAGAAAAACCCATGGCCTGCTCCGTCGCAGACTGCGACGCCATGATCGCGGCGTGCCGCGATGCCGGGGTGAAGCTCTCCATAGGCTACCGGCTGCATTTCGATCCCTATCACCAAGAACTGGTGCGGCTGGCCGGCGATTCCTCCTTCGGCCCGTTCAACCGCATGTCCGGCGACTTCGGCTTCACGATGTACGGCCAGCAGTGGCGGGTGGAGAAACGCCTGGCCGGCGGCGGGCCGATGATGGACCTCGGCATCTACGTGATTCATGCCGCTTGCATGGCGTCCGGTGGTGTGGCGCCGCTCGCCGTGACGGCGCACGAGGAGCCCAAGACGCGGCCCGAGTTCTTCCGGGAGGTGGAGGAAACGATGCGCTGGACCATGGAATTTCCCGGAGGGGCGGTCTGCACCGCCGTGTCGAGCTATTCGCATCAGAATAATTATTTTCGCGCGGAAGGCCCGCACGGCTGGATTGAATTCCCCGAAAATGCGTTCGCTTATCGGGACATCCGGTGCGCGACCAGTCGCGGGCCGGTCAGATTCAAGCCGCAGGTTAACCAGCAGGCCAGGCAGATGGATGATTTCGCCGACTGTATTCTCTCCGGCCGGGCTTCGCCGGTTCCTGGGGAGCTTGGCCGCCGGGATATTCGCATCCTGTCGGCCATCTACGAAGCTGCCGCCACCGGCAGGCGCGTGCTTGTCTAGTGGCCATCTGGAAACCCGGGAGAAATCCGAAGGGGCGCAGGCTTGCACGTTCAACGGGCTCTGGCCCCGAGCGGGTCGAGCGGCTGCACCGATTTCGGAGATTTCACCTTGCGCCGATGCCACCCGCCGGTGAGGAGCGTTGACGCGCGCCAGGAGTCCGGCAACGTTCGCGGACAATTCCACGATGAAGTCGCCGGCCAAGCCCGAAATCCCACCCCGGCAGGTTCGCCGGTGGCCGGTCGCGCTGGCGGTGGTGGTGATTGGCTTGGGGATTCTGGGCGCGTATCACCATGGATTCTCCGGGCCGTTCATCTTCGACGATGAAACCGCCGTGTTGGACAACCCGAGCATCCGGCATCTCTGGCCCATCTGGAGGTCCTTTTCCCCGCCGCCCGATCTGACGGTCACCGGCCGGCCGCTCGCCAATTTCACGCTGGCCGTCAACTATGCGCTGAGCGGGACCGATCCCTGGAGCTACCACGCATTCAACCTGCTCATCCACTTCCTCAGCAGTGTGACGCTCTTCGGCCTGGTGCGCCGCACGCTGGCGAGGCCCGTAGGGGCGCAGGCTTGCCCGTTCGACGGGCTCAAGGCCCCGAGCCTGCCGAGGGGTTGCGGCCACCTTCAAGAGCGCGGCAAGTCTGCGCCCCTACAATCGGACGCCACCTTTCTTGCTTTTGTCGTCACCCTTCTGTGGAGCCTGCACCCGCTGCAAACCGAGGCGGTGACTTACATTGTCCAGCGCGTCGAGTCGCTAATGGCGCTGTTCTTCCTGCTGACCTTCTATTGTTTTGTCCGCTCGGTCGACTCGCTGAAACCGCGGCTCTGGCAGGGATGCGCGGTCGGCGCCTGCCTGCTCGGCGCGGCCACCAAGGAGGTGATCGCCATGGCCCCAATCCTGGTGCTGCTTTATGATCGAGCGTTTGTCGCCGGGTCCTTCGCCGAAGTCTGGCGGCGGCGCCAGCGGCTGCACTTGGCCCTGGCCGCGACCTGGCTGCCGCTCGCCGCGCTGGTGGCGAGCACGGGCTGGAATCGCAATGGCACGTCGGGTTTCGACATCGGCGTCCCGCCGTGGGCCTACTGGATGACGCAGTTCGAAGCGCTGGCCCGCTACCTCTGGCTATCGGTGTGGCCTCATCCGTTGGTGTTTGAGTACGGCACGCTCTGGGTTCATCGGACCGCGGAGGTGGCGGGATATGCCCTCCTCGTCGTGCCGCTGGCGGTGGCGACGCTTGTGGCGATCTGGCGATGGCCGGTGCTGGGGTTTCTGGGCGCATGGTTCTTCGGAATCCTCGCGCCCACCAGCCTCATGCCCGGCCGTATCCAGATGATCGTCGAACACCGCATGTATCTTCCGCTGGCGGCGGTGATCGCACTGGTCGGCGGCGGCGTCGGGGCGCGGGGCGGCCGGCGCGGTCTGACGGCTTTGCTCGTGCTGGCGGCCGCCCTGGGCTGCCTCACCGAGAGGCGCAACGAGGTTTATCGCTCCGCGCTGGCATTGTGGAGCGACACGGTCGCCCACCGTCCGGACAACGATCGGGCGCAGAATAATCTCGCCAACGCCCTGCTTGACGCCGGGCGGATTCCGGAGGCGATCGCGCACTATGAGAGGGCGCTGCGCCTCAAACCGGACTACCCGGAGGCGCACAGCAACCTGGGCAACGCCCTGCTGCAGGTGGGCCGGATCCAGGAGTCCATCGCCCAGTGCCAGGCGGCATTGAAGCTCGAGCCGGATTATGCGAAGGCGCACAACAATCTCGCCAACGCCCTGCTCGACGCCGGACGGCTTCCGGAGGCGATTACCCATTACGAAACGGCGCTGCGCCTCAAGCCGGATGACCCAAAGACCCATTACAACTTCGGCAACGCCTGCTTCAAAGCGGGACGGGTTCCGGAAGCGATCGCGCAATACGAGGCGGCGTTGCGCCTCAAGCCGGACGATGCGGAGGCGCGGTATAATTTCGGCAACGCCCTGTTCCAGGCGGACCGGATTCCGGAGGCGATGGCGCAGTACGAGGCGGCGCTGCGCCTCAAGCCGGATTATTTGGAGGCGCACACGAATCTGGGCAACGCCCTGCTACAGGTGGACCGGACGCCGGAGGCGATCGTCCAGTTTACCGCGGCACTGCAGATCAACCCCGGCTACGCGGAGGGCTGCAACAACCTCGGCGCCGCGCTCTACCATGCGGGGCGAATCCAGGAGGCGATCACGCAGTTCGAGGCGGCGCTGCGCCTCAAGCCGGACTACCCTGACGCCCGCCAGAACCTGGCGCGGATGCGGGCCCTCATGCCGGCCCAGGCGGAGCATCGCTGAAGTGCGGCCCGGACCGTCTCCGGTTTGGTTTCTTTCGCTCTCCGCGGTTGATCACGATTCCGTTGAGTCGTAGCTCACCAGGAGAACAAGTGCGGAAAGGATGAAGATGATGTGGAGCATGGGCTTCGGTGGCTGGTCGCCGTTAGGAGCCTGGCGAGACGCAGGTCCGACCGACTCCGGCGGGATGAAACTCGTGGTCACCCCCCGCGATCGATGACGCGGAGATCACACGTGGTACATCGTGTTCCCGCGACAACCGCAGTCGTTCAACCCGATGAACATGATGCCAACAGCGGAATACAGGAACCGGGTGACTTCGCTAGTGAGGAACGCTGAGGCCGGGAGGAATCCGACGAGTCCGGCAAACGCGGCGCAGGAATAACCGGCGAGGAGGACGAGCATGAAAACCTTGAGTGCTGTTTTCATTGGAGTGCTTTCGTTGGATCCTCCTATTGCACGCACCGTGCCAAGCCTGCATTGGTTTCGTAAGACATTATCCAGAAGCTAATAACATAATCGGAGGCCAAATTTAGTATTTCCGAAACACCCCGGAGCACTCGCCGGCGGGAAGCGTGTTTCCCGAAATCGAGATGGAACTCCGTGAGGAGCGACGGCGTGCGCTGGGCGGGCTTCTTATTAGTAGCGACCGAATCGAAAGTCCTTTTTCGACCGGTCCCCTTCAAACGCTATTTGTCATCTGTTAAATGACAAACTCCGCAGGAGGCCGCGACGCTCATTTGTCATTTAACAGATGACATCGACGCTTCGCGCCCTGGGAGGAAATGAATTCAGCTTGCCTAAAGTCGAATACTGGACATTTGTCCAGTAGTGCTCACCGAACGGCAACAAGAGATCCTCAGCTATGTGCAGGCGCACCAGCGCGAGCACGGGGTCATCCCGTCTCAGCGGGAGATCCAGGCGCATTTCGGCTTCGCCAGCGTCAACGCGGTCGACTGCCACCTGGCCGCCCTGGAAAAGAAGGGCGCCCTGGTGCAGCAGCCGGGCAAGGCGCGCGCGCTCATCCTGCCCCGCGGGCATCCCGTCCTCGACATCCCCATCTTCGGCACCATTCCGGCCGGCCGGCCCTCGGCCAATGAGCAGCTGGCCGACGGGCACCTGGCCATTGACCCGACGCTGTTCAAGCTGCGGGCCCGCGAGGAGGTCTACAGCCTGCGGGTGCGCGGCGACTCGATGGAGGGCGCCGGCATTGAGGATGGCGACCTGGTCGTGATGGCCTGCCGGCCGCCTAAGCACCGCGACATCGTCGGCGCGCTCGTCGACGGCGAGGCCACGTTGAAACGGCTCGTGATCAACCGGGGCAAGCCCGTGCTGATGCCCGAGAATCCGAAATACCGCCCGATTGTGGCGACGGAAGANNGCTCATGCGTGGCTCCCCCGAAAGTCTCGCGGCGCTCCGGCGCCTGCTGGCCGAACGTTTTCCGCCAGCTGCGCCCCGCTTCGCGGCGGTCCTGCCCACCGGCGCCACCGCGATCGATGAGCTCACGGGCGGAGGCCTGCCGGCCGGGGGAATCACCGAGGTCGTGGCCCCGGCGTCCAGTTCTGGCGGCCAGTTGCTGATGCTCAGCCTGCTGGCGGCCACCCGGGCGCGGCGCGCGCGGGTAGCCCTCGTGGATGGGCTCGACGCCTTCGATCCGCAGTCGCACGAGCCATCCAGCCTGCAGCATCTGATCTGGGTCCGCTGCCGCACGCTGGACGAGGCGCTGCACGCCGCCGATCTCCTGGTGCGGGACGCCAATTTCGCCCTGGTCGTGGTGGATCTTCGCGGGTTCACGCTGTCCGCCTTGCGTGGTGTGCCAGCGACCACCTGGTATCGCTGGCAGCGTGCCGTGGAACGGACCGATCTGGCCTTGGTGGTGCTCACCACGATGGCACCGTTTCGACAAGCCCTTCGACAAGCTCAGGGTCCCGAGCAGAGTCGAGGGACTCAAGGCCCCGAGCGGGTCGAGGGGCTCGTGGGCAGCGCGCAACTGCGGCTCTATCTCGCCGGCACCTTCCAGCTCGCGGCGTTTGACGAGGAGCAGGCCAGGCTGGCGTTCCGACTGCCGGTGGAAGTCCAGCGCAGTCGCCTTCATGAGGAAAGGAGGAGCGCGTGAGCTATGCCGTGCTTCATGCCGCCGACTTTGCGCTGCAAGCGGTCGTCCGCACTGAGGCGGACCTTGACGGAAAACCCGCCGCCCTCCTCGAGGACCGCGCCCGGAAAGCGGTGATCGTGCAAGCCAATGCGTCCGCCCGGGCCGCCGGCGTGCAAGTCGGCCTGATCGCCACCCAGGCGATGGCACGCTGCGCGGATATCGTTCTGCGCGCCCGGTCGGCCGCGGCTGAAAAGGAATCCGAGGCCGGCCTCCTTGCCGTGGCCTGGTCACTTTCGCCCCGCGTGGAACGCACGGCGGCAGGGATCTGTACCATCGATCTGGCCGGAAAAGCCGCCGACACCCACCTTCCGCACAGCCGCGAGGCCGTGGAGCGCCTGCGGTTGCTGGGCCTGGAGACGACGGCCGGGGTGGCCCGCACTCCCCTCCTCGCCCTCTATGCCGCCCGCCTGGCCCGACCCGCCCTCGAGGTGAAAGACGAACGCGGTTTTCTGTCGCCGCTGCCGCTCTCCCTGGTTGATCCACCGCCCGACCTGGCCGCCATTCTCGAGGGCTGGGGCCTCCGCACGCTGGGGGCGTTGACCGCATTGCCCAAACCCGAGATTGGCCGGCGGCTCGGCCAGGCGGGTGTGGACCTCTGGGAACGCGCCGCCGGGGAGACGGACCGTCCGATCGACCCCTGCGCGCCCGGCGAAAGCTTCACCGCCGCCATGGAGCTCGAACACGAGGTCGAAACTCTTGAACCGCTGCTCTTCATTCTCCGGCGCTTTGTGGACCGCCTCGCGCTCCAGCTCGCCAATGCGCACCGGGTGGCGGCCGAACTCGCCCTTGAACTCCAGTTGGTCGATGAAACTCGCCACCAGCGCGGTTTTCGCCTGCCCGAACCCACCGGGGACGCCGACATTTTGTTTCGCGCGCTGCACACCCACCTGGAAACGCTGCGCACGGCCGCCGCCATCAGGGGCGTGGGGCTCGTGGTCACGCCGGCCCGTCCCCTCGAGCGGCAGCACGGGCTTTTTGACACCGGCCTGCGGGATCCGCACGGCTTTGCCGAAACCCTCGCCCGCGTCGGAGCCGTGGTCGGAGCGGACCGCGTGGGCACGCCCTGGCTGGAACTGACGCACCGGCCAGATGCGTTTTCCCTGGCAAAACCGGCCGACGTGGTGGCGCCCGTGCCCGCGCCGTCCCTGCTGCCGCCGCTCGGTCTGCCGCTGCGGCGTTTCCGGCCGCCCGTGGAGGCGCGCGTCGAAACCGGCCCGCAGGGGCCCGCCTTCCTCCGGTGCCGCCTCGTGCAGGGCCCGGTGCGGCAGCGACGCGGGCCCTGGCGCCGGTCCGGCGAGTGGTGGAAATCCGGGTGTTGGGACGGCGAAGAATGGGACGTCGAACTGGAGAACGGCGGCCTGTTCCGCCTGACCCGTCGCGCCCGGCAGTGGTGGATCGAGGGCATGTATGATTAACTTAGATACTTACAATCCCTGACCTTTTACAGGAGGTAACGGAGGAAACGGAGAAGGGTATCTCCTCCTTGGTTCATTCTCTCCGTTCTCTCTGTTACCT
>PMBT01000031.1 GCA_003153035.1 Opitutia bacterium | reverse complement strand
GGATGTTTCACGTCCGGACCGTTTAGGCGCGGTTGCGCCTGCTCTTTAACCCAAACCTCGCGGCAATTCGGGTGCCGACGATAAGTCAGTTGCCATCGAACGAGTTGCGGGCTTTTTGTTACTGCGAGGTACCACGCTTTCGTTCCTTGCTGCCACCAGAGGTTTACCGGATCGCAAAGAGCAGCGGCGCAAACTCATGCAAACACCGACGCCAGGTTAACCATTCGTGCGCGGTGCCTGGAGACTCGTAGTAGATGCTATTGATGCCGGCCTGCCCTAGAACCTTATGCAACTGCCTCACCCCGGAAAGAAGGTCGGGCGGTTCGGCTGTGCCGACGCCCAACCAGAGCAAGTGGACCCTCCGGTTGAATGCGTCGGCGTCAGCCATCACACCGTTGTTCATTTTCCGGAGATCATCCGGACCGCCCTCGAAGCCGCCGGCGCTGAACGTGCCGATGTAGGCAAACGCGTCGAGGTGGCCGAGCCCGATCTCCAACGCCTGCCCGCCGCCCATCGAAAGGCCGGCCAAGGCGCGGTGTTCGCGATCGGGAATCGTGCGGTAAGTGGCATCGATCATCGGAATGAGGTCGTTGAGCATCACCTCGGTAAACACCGCCAAATCCTGGCCGTAGTCCCAGTGCGCCGATTCTCCCGAGATGTGCCCATAACCATGCTCCATCACTATGAGCATGGGCTTCGCCTTTGCGTCGGCGATCAGGTTGTCCATGATCAAGCTAACGCGGCCCTGTCTCGACCAGCCGCGCTCATTTTCGCCCCGGCCATGCTGGAGATAGAGGACCGGGTAACGCCCGCTGCGGTCAGGGTCATAGCCCGGCGGGGTGTAGACGAAGATGCGCCGCCACTCGCCCGTGGTCTTCGCATGGTACCAACGTTCCCGTATCTCCCCATGGGGAACGTCCCCTGGAGCGGAAAAGTCCCCGCCCTCTTCCGGGATCTCGATGCCGCTGGTTTCCCGGCCGTACCCGAAGAATGTTTCGCTCGCCGGATCGTTGACCGGTACATTGTCGACCAACATCCAGTAGTAATGGAAGCCGGGGAACTGCGGGTCGGTCGTGGCGGTCCAGGCCCCGTTGGCATCGCGAACGGCGACATACGGTTTATCCAATTTGAATTGAATCTCGTGGGCATCCGGCGCCGAGACGCGAAAGATAACCCGCCGGTCGGGGAGAACCCGGGGATAGTCGGCCCCCGAGACGTTGGTGCTCGCAGGCGTTCCCGGCGGGTCGTCTTTGGCCCACGCGGAGGACGTTGCAAAGAACATGGCAAGAAGCGGCAGTCTCAAGAATGCGTTCACGGTATTACTTACCTCTTGGCCAGGACGCGGATCTTCACGTTGCGAAAGGAAACCTCGCTGCCGTGTTCCTGGAGCAGGATGTGGCCGTCCGCCCACTCGCCAAACCCGGGGATGTTGTGGAATTTGCTCGCGGCCACGCGCTCACGGAATTCCGGCGAGCCGCGCTCGAACTCAACGATCTTGCGGCCGTTGAGCCAGAATTCGACGTGCCTGCCCTGCGAGAGGATGCGCGCGTGATTCCACTCACCCGGCGGAAAACATTTTTTGTCCTTGGGCGCCGGCATCAAATCATAGAGCGACCCCACCGTGCGGTCGCCATCACGTCCAAGTTTTGCGTCGGGATGGCGCGCGTCATCCAGGATTTGGAATTCCATGCCGATGGCCGAGCCGAAGACGGCCTCCTGGCCGGTCTGCTTGTCGACTGGCGGCAGGTTCGGCTGGACGAAGATCTTGATGCCGCTGTTGCAGCCGGGCGTCATTTTGAAATCCACCACCAGTTCAAAATTGGCATAACGTTCCCGGGTGATGATATCGCCGCCACCGGCGGATTCCTCGCCGCCATTTTCATGAACGGTCAGCACTCCGTCACGAATCGTCCAGCCCTGGGCCGGGAAACTTTCCGACTTCGCGCTCCGCCAGCCAGCCGTGGTTCGGCCGTCCCAGAGCAACTGCCAGCCAGCCGCCTGCTCCTGCAGCGAGAGCGTGTTGTGCGCGGTGGAGCCGGCTTCTCCGCCATTCGCCGCATGGGAGAGGCTGGCGATGGCAACGAGGCCCACGATGGTGGCGAGCACCAGGGCATGCCCGCTGATTCGGATGATTGGGAGGTTCATAAATATTTTTGGAATCATTTTAGACAGGGGCAGTGGCCGCAATGACCGCGCGCATTTCTGCGAGGACCCTGGCCACCTCCACGAACGGATCGTAGTTCTTTCGCCCCATCGCCAGGGTCTCGATTGGCAGATAGCCGCGATAGCCGCCCTGACGGATGATGGTGACGAGCTTCTTGAAGTCAGTGCGCGGCGCATTGGCCTCGCCGAACGGCGTCTCCTTGATTTGCCAGTTCACTGCGTAGGGCACCATCATCGCAATATCCGCATAGGGGTCGGATGTGAGGTATCTGCCGGTGTCCACCAGGGCGCCGCACCAATCGTGATCGACCCGTTGGAGCAGGCGGAGATGCTCTTCACCGGTGCTGAGGAAGTCCCCGTGATTCTGCACGGCAATGATCACCCCGAACTTCCTGCCGTGCTCCGCGCACTCGCGCAACGCCTCGGCCATCCACCCCTCGACCTCCGCGCGCGGCGCGTGGCCGGCGGCCTCCGGCCAATCCAGGAAGGGCGGCTGCGGCCCGGCAAAGAGCCGGATGGTGGGCGCCCCAAGCTTCGCGGCGACCTCGACCCATTGCTTCGCCAGCTGCACGCCCGCCGCCCGCACCGCCTGGTCCGCGGTGGCAAAATCATTGCGCACGCCCGTGCCGCTGATGGCCAGGCCCAGGTCGTGCGCGCGGCGTTTGATCCGATAGAGATAGCCGTCCTCGGGCGCCTGCGGATAACCCGGAAAGAAATATCCCGTGAGGTCCACAGCATCAATGTCGAGTTTCGCGCAAAAATCGCAGACCGCAAAGAGGTCAATGCCCTGGCTGGGATCCTTGAGGTGCGCATTCAGCAGCTCGGCAAAAGAATAGGCATTAAGCGTCGGCTTGAGCAACGCGCCGCCCGTGTGCTGGATCGGCGCAAAGGCGGCCGAGGCCCGGGCCAGGGGCACACCCGCCACGGCTGCGCAGGGAAGCAGCGTAGCGCCTTGGAGAAAGCGGCGCCGGGTGAGGAGGAGCGGTTGATGGGGTGCGTTCATGGACGTTCCGGCTCAGACCGTCGGCGCCCAGCCGGGTTCGTATTCGCGCGTCCACAGTTTGGCCGCCNNCTCAATGGGCGCGTTGAGTTTCGCGTTGCCCCGGATGGCCTCAACGAAGTTCAGTGCGTGCTGATCGTTGAGCCCGGGGTCGGCGCTGTTGGCGAGGTTGGCCTTCTTGGTGGGATCCTCGCCGACCGTCATAAGCGGCTGGTTGTCGAGGTCATACACCGTATACGTGCCGCCGCCGTCGTAATCAATCGTCCCTCGACTGCCGTAGAAGACAATCCCATTGGCCTTGTAACCGGGAGCGCCATAGGTGCTGCACGAGCGGCCAAACCACGAGATGCCGCGGCCGGGCCCATATTCGAGCTGGATCTCCTGCGTGTCCGGCGCCTCCCAGTCGTCGAGGCCCACATCATGCCAGCGCCCGCCAAACGAGCTGACCTTGGTCGGGAACGTCACTCCCATGGCCCAGCGGGCCACGTCGAGCAGATGCACCCCGTTATTGAGGGCCTCGCCCGTGCCCCAGCGCCAGAACCAGTGCCAGTTGTAGGGATGGACATTGTCACGATAAGCCGTGCGCGGGGCCGGGCCCTGCCACAAATCCCAGTCCAGCTCGGCAGGCGGCGCGATGACCTTGCCGAAACCGATGGGCGGCCGCCGGCGGGAATAGAAACACTGGGCCAGGAAGAGGTGGCCGATCTTCCCCTCGTGGATCTGGCGAACCATCCACTGGACGTTGGCGATGGAACGGCGCTGGCTGCCCATTTGCACCAGGCGCTTATACTTGTCCGCGACTTCGACGAGGATTTCGCCCTCGCGGGGATTGTGACTGCACGGTTTTTCCACATAAACGTGCTTGCCGGCTTTGGCGGCCAGAATCGCCATCGGCGCGTGCCAGTGATCCGGCGTCGTGACGAGTAGCGCGTCCACGTCCCGGTCTTCAAGCACGCGCCGGAAGTCCGTCTCCATCTTCGGCGCCTTGCCCTGGGCTTGTTCGGCCACAGCCACCGCCGGGCCGAGCGAGCGCCGATCGACGTCAATCACGTATTTGAACTCGACGCCCGGCAGCGCAGCAAACTTGTTGATGAGCTCGATACCCCGGCCGCTGCCGCCCGGGGCGCCGGTGCGCACGCCCGCGACGGCGAGCACCACCTTGTTGCCGGCCGACTCTGCTGCCCGCAGCGCACTGCGCGGCAGCAGGGCGACGGCGGCGCCGGCGGTCAGGGACGACGCGACAAATTGGCGACGGGATATTGGGTGGTTCATGGGGTGAATCTAGTTTCTTGATACCAGTGGGTTTCTCAAATGGACGGGGGTGCTCAATTCGTGAGGCTTTTCAGGTAGGCCATGGTCTGCGGCACCTGGGTGGCAGTATTTGGACTCTCGTCCTCGATGTAGTAATGCTGCACGCCAGCTCGCTTGGCGGCCTTCAGGATCGCCGGCAGATCGAGCTGGCCGGTGCCCAGCGCGACGTCGTTCTCGACGGCGGTCTTGCCG
Source organism: Opitutia bacterium (assembly GCA_003153035.1). Lineage (GTDB taxonomy): Bacteria > Verrucomicrobiota > Verrucomicrobiia > Opitutales > Opitutaceae > Fen-1467. Next base: position 4,472 of record PMBT01000031.1, on the reverse strand, counting down.
CTAAAGTCACCGATCACCCCGCGCCGGAGGTCTTTCAGGTGCATCAACTTGAAACGCGGGCCATATTTCTCAAGCAGTTGGGCGGGATCTGCGCCCGGAAACTGCGCCCACAGGATGTCCAGCTCGAAACTGACATCCTGCGGATTGGTCTCGGCCATGAGCACGTCGAACAGCGTGCCCGCACCGTGCGGCGCGAATTCGTAGCCGTGGTTATGGTAACAGAAAGTCAGACCCTGCTCGCCCAGTTGTTTGCCGATCCGATTGAACTCCGCCGCTGTCTTGTCGGCGAGCTCAAGCGTGAAAGGCTGCCGGTTGGGCAGCCACGCCACGCGCACAAATCTGGCGCCGAGCGTTGCCGCATCTTTCGCGACTTCGGCGGTCTTGTTCAGTGCATCGTCGAAACTCACACCGTACGATGAGCAGACCATACCTCGCGCATCCAGCAACTGGCGAATCTCCGCCGCCGTCCGGCCGAACAAATTGGAGAACTCCAGGTCGGTGATGCCGAGAGCCTTGATCCTGTCGAGCGTGCCGGGGATGTCGCGCTTGAACTCTTCGCGGTAGGTGTAGGAAACCATGCCCGGAACTTGCGGAAACAACGGCCCGGCCTGGACGCGACTGCCCAGGCTCAAGGTGGCGGCGATCAGGATGAGTGATTTGATGGGGCGGTTCTTTTGGTTCATAAATCTGGTCGATTCTCGCGGGTCAGCAATCGGGAACGGTTCACGGACATTCTCCCAAGGCAGGTGCTATTTCCAGCCTCCCTTTGGACGGACGCAAGCCAGCGAAGGCGGTGGGCGCCTTTTTCTCGGCTGTGGTTGGGCGCGGTTGCGGGGGCCAACACCATCGAGCCGGACTCACGTAGTAGGACGAGGTATACCTCGGAGATATTCAAACCAGATGGTGGGACGGGTCACTTGTCCGCCGTAGCTTCATGCGAAGGCTGGATCCTCAACCCGCCGTTCCACCAGGCTTGGAAAAATGGCGCGTGAGGGATAACGCGCCCCACCTCACGCGGCCAGCGCGTGGCAGAACCGTTCGAGCTGTCGGCCAGAGATCGCCGGGCTGTGCTGCAGATCCCAGATGGTCTCCGGTTCCCAGAGGCTGCTGCGCAAAGGTTCGAGAAAACGCAGGGGCAGATCCGGTTCGGTGATCTGCTGCAGAATCGCCAGCGTCTGCCGCGAGGCCGGCAGCCCCAGCCACTCCAGGAGACCGAAGATGCCGCCGCGCTCATGGACCGCATTGATTTCCGCCCAGCGCCCCGCCGGGGTGCCGCGCAACGACTGATGGGCCGCAAGAAAGGGGGCAAGGGCGGGGGTTTCGATGAGGTCGGCCGCGACCTCCGGGCAGCGGGCCAGCACCTGCAGGGCGGCGATGCGGCCGACCCGGAACCGGCCCAGAAACGCGCGTTCAGCGGCCGGGACGTACTCCAGGTATTTCACCCAGGCGTTGAGACTGATGGCGGACGCCGCCGAGGCCAGCGACTCTTCGCTGGCATCGCCTTCGCGCCAGGTGTTCCCAGCCTGGCGCTCGAACCGGACCTCCGGCCAGGGACTGGCGCGGCGGAGCACGCCGTCGTGCGCCCAGACGAGGGAAACCGGCGGAGGAACTTCGGACCGAGGACGGGTATTCATGCGCGCCATCATACCCGGTGATTGGGACATTGCTTGTCCCAGGCATGGAATCCTGCTGCGATTGCATGCATGGCCTTCCGCGCTTCCCTCTCCCGGCCGCCGCTCGAGCGCATGCTGCGCATCCACGAAGAGCTGCGCCGCGACGCCCTCGTCAACTGCACCAAGCTCGTGAAACAGCTGGAGGTCTGCCGCAAGACCGTGGGGCGGGACATCGCATTCATGCGGGACCGGCTGGATCTGCCGATCGAGTATGATCCGCGGATCCAGGCCTACCGTTACACCCAGCCGGTGAATGCGTTCCCGACGGTCAACGTGACCGAGGGCGAGCTCTTGGCGCTGCTGGTGGCCCGCCGCGCCCTGGAGCAATACCGGGGCACCCCGTTTCATCGCCAGTTGGAGGTCGCCTTTGAAAAGCTGGCGGGGGGTCTGAGAGACCGGATTTCCTTTTCGCCCGTCGATGAACTGCGGGCGGTGTCGTTCAAGAACATCGGCCTGGGCAAAACCGATCTCACAGTTTTCAATGCGCTGAGCAGCGCGGTCCTCCGCCAGACCGCCGTGGAGTTCGATTACCGCAAGCCAGGCGAGGGCGGCTCCGGGCGCCGTCGCGTGCAGCCCTACCATCTGGCGCATCGGGAAAACCTCTGGTATCTGGTCGGCTTTGATGTCGAACGAGCAGCGTTGCGGACCTTCGCCGTGCCCCGCATCAGCAACGTGGCCGCGGGCAAGGGCGCCTTTGTCCGGCCGGAGAGTTTTTCACCGGAGAAGTTTTTTGCCAGTGCGCTGGGCGTGCTGGGCGGGGAAGGCAACTACCTGGTCGTGATCCGGTTCACTCCCGCGGTGGCAGACCAGGTGCGCGAACGCGAATGGCATGAGTCCCAGGAGATGCGCGACCTGCCGTCCGGCGGGCTGGAGGTGCGCATGCAGCTGGGGGCCCTCGCGGAGGTCGAGCGATGGGTGCTGGGGTGGGGCGCCTCGGCCGAGGTGCTCGGGCCGGCAGAGTTGAGAAAGCGGATTTGTCTAGCCGCCGAATCTTTGGCCGCAACGTACCGGATGGCTCCGAAAGTCCGGGCGCAGATTCCGTCCGTCGCTCCGCCATCCCTGACTTCCCGGCGCCATTGATCTGGATGGCGGGTCTCCAGTGAGGTCATCCCTGAGCGCGAGCGAGACCGCCGGAACCGCCAAGGCGACCTCCCTCCCAGCTTGTCCACTTATTCAAAATGGATATACTCCGGATGCCAAATCACGATTGATCTCTTTTGAGCCAGACCTTTGCAGTGGAACCGTGATCATCTTTTGAGAAACATGAACCGTTCGGTGAATGACGTAGAAAACCCGCTTGTGGGCGATCTTCCCTCTGCCATCCCCCTCCGCCGGGCCTTCCGCCGTCGCCAAGCCTATGGCGGACAGGACGGAGGACAGGTCGCGCGCACCTGTCGGCCGTAGCTTTATGCGAAGGCCGAAGCGCGCTTCCTACAGATGCCTGGTGTTGGCCAAGCCTGGCAACAGCCCGAGATTTCCACCTGCAAGTAAACTGACCTTACTAACTATAAGGCACTAATCAGGCGCTCAATCTCGAGCTTCTTTGCCCGCAGATCTGCCAGTTGTCTCTTCGCCCCTTCAATCACTTGCGGCGGCGCCTTGCCCGTGAATGCGGGATTGGACAACCGGGTTTCGGTAGAGGCAATGTGTTTGGCCAGCGTGTCGAGTTCCTTTGCTAGCCGCGCCTTTTCAGCCGTGGAATCGAGGGTTGAGGTGAGATCGATGGAAGTTGTGCCGAGCGGCGTCACCACGGCAGGCATGCCTTTAGGTTGGACCTCCACATTCCTGATCTCCCTGGCCCCGATTACGCGGATCAATTTGTCGTGGTTCGCCACGATCATCGAGATCGCCTCAGGCGAGGCAACAACGCTCAGCACGACATCCCGGGAAGCAGCGCGGCCATACTCGGCCTTAAGGGCGCGCGCCTGCGAGGCAAAGGTCTTGAGTTTCTCCACGTCTGCGATGGCGGCACGGTCCAGCTTGACGCCAGCGCCCAGGAGATTTGTGACGAAGTGCGAGGCGTTCTCCGCCCGCGCACTACCAGCCCGCAACGTGCCGGCCAGCAACGTGCCGGCGGCTCCGTAGCCTAGCCGGCTCCATAGCTCCTCCGTTATAAACGGTATGAACGGATGCAAAAGCAGAAGACTCTGCCGCAAAACCAGGTCCTGGATGGCCAGGCAGTTCGCTTTCGTGGCGGCCGCCAGCAGCTTGGTTTTTGACACTTCGACGTACCAGTCGCAAAAATCGTTCCAGAAAAAGCTGTAAAGGGCCTGGATCGCGGCGCTGAATTCAAACTCGCCGAGGCAATGGTCGACTTCGCGCGTGACGGCCAGCAGGCGGTCGAGGATGGCATGATCATCGGCGTCGAACCGGGCCGGGTCCAGTCGCGCAAGAATCGGACTGTTGGTCGTGTTGTCGCCGAGCTCGCCGCTCATCTGCCGAAATCGGCAGGCATTCCAGAGCTTGTTGCAGAAGTTCCTGCCAAACTCGATGCGCTCCTCGGCAAACCGGATGTCCTGCCCCTGCGGCGCGATTGAAACGATGCCGAAGCGCAGGCCGTCGGCTCCATACTTTTCGATCAGGTCGAGCGGATCGGGGGAGTTGCCGAGCGACTTCGACATCTTGCGACCCTGCTGGTCGCGGATGATGCCGGTGAAATAGACATGCCGGAACGGAATGCGCCGCTCGATCGGCTCGCCGGGCCGGATGAACTCGCGCCCCGCCATGATCATGCGCGCCACCCAGAAAAAGATAATATCGGGGGCGGTCACGAGCGCGGCGGTCGGATAGAAGTAATCG
>PMBT01000119.1:19325-61023 GCA_003153035.1 Opitutia bacterium | reverse complement strand
TCGAGCGTGCAGATGCTGTGGGTGACACCCTCGAGATAGTCGCTCAGGCAGTGCGCGAAGTCGTACATCGGGTAGATGCACCACTTCGCACCGGTATGGTGGTGCTCGGCATGGCGGATGCGGTAGAGCANNCCAGATGTTGGGCGAGGCCATGTCGATCTTCGCCCGCAGGGTGCGCGCGCCGTTGGGGAATTCGCCCGCCCGCATGCGCTCTAACAGGTCGAGATTCTCCGCGACCGCGCGGCTGCGGAACGGGCTGTCCCGGCCCGGTTTGTCCGGCGCGCCCCGGTAAGCCTCGGTCTCCTCCGGGCTGAGATCGCAGACATATGCTTGGCCCTTCCGGACGAGCGCGCGAGCGTACTCGTAAAGCTGGTCGAAATAGTCGCTCGCGTGGAATGGTTCCACCGCGAGGGCGGTTGGCTGATCACCAAGGGCGGAACGATCCGCCGCGGCCAGGTGAAAGTCGGGCTTGCCGTTGACCGTGCTGGCAGCCGGCGTGGCGCCGCTTGGCTTGAAACCGAGGCAGTGGTCCGCCCAGCCAGCGATGAGCCATTTCACGTCGGCGATGATGGATTCGACGTACTCGACGTCCTCTTTGGCGGGATTGGTGTCGTCCATCCGCAGGTTGCACTGGCCGTCGTTCTCGCGGGCGATCCCAAGGTTGAGGCAGATCGACTTGGCGTGGCNNCGACGATGTCGCGGATGAAGTCGCTGGGCGCCGGTGCGGGGGAGGCTGGGGTCTCGTCGATCATGGGCAAACCCGTGAACTTGCGGAAACGCGGCGCGCGAGGCAACGCCACAATTTCGGCGCCGTGGACCGCCTGGTCACGGCTTCGCGATGGCCGGCCGGAAAAAATGATGGAGTGCGCGCCCGAGGCTGGCATGCTGATGCCATGAAGAAAATCAATCTGGCTTGGCTGTTGCTGGCGATGTCAATGGCGACGGCCGGCGCAGCGGAGGCGGGATTCTGGCGGCAGCTAACCCCAGAGGAACGGCGTGCGGCGGGAGTCGAACAGCTCACGCCAGAACAGCAGGCGGCGCTCGATGCGCTGGCCGCGCGCTACGCCCGGGAGGGCGCGCGCCAGGTGCGGGAACAGGTGAAACAGGAGGTGCGGGAGGAGGCGAGGGCGGAGGCCCGGGCGCAGGTAACCCCCGAGGTGCGCGAAGAGGTGAGGCGCGAGCTGAAAGCCGGCGAAAAGGCCCATGAAGAGGCCCGGCTCGGCCTGCCGGCGGAGGACAAGGATGCGGTCGTCACCAGTCGGATCCTGGGCCGGTTCAACGGATGGTCCGGCGACACGGTCTTCCAGTTGGAGAATGGGCAGACTTGGGTCCAGGCCAATGGCAGTGACAGCCTGTGGCTTCCGACGATGGAAAATCCCGAAGTGGAGATCCGCTCAGCGAAGCTGGGCGGCTGGAAGCTTTATCTGAAGGACAAAGGATTCTGGCTGCGGGTTCGCCGCGTGAAGTGAAGCCGTCGGCGGAAGCTCAGAGGCTCTTGGTATAAACGGCCCCGTTTTCGTCGAGGAACGTCAGCGTCGTTGTGCCGACGCCGGTCAGCCGCAGCCCGAGCTCGTAGTCCACGATGTCGTTCAGCCGGTAGACGCGGCCGCTCATCAGCACCTTGCTGTCGGTACCCGCCGCGCGAATCCCGAGGACCTTGAGTTTGTCGATGAAGACGAGAATCTTGGAGTCCTGCCTCGGTGGCGCCGGCTGTCGTGACACCACCGGCCTGGGGGCGGGCGGGGGCCCCTCGACCGTCACTGGTGCTGGCGTTTGGCTGACATCGACGGAAACGGAAGGCGGAGCCGAGGAGGCGGGCGGCGCGGAATCGGGAAGCGGGGCGGCGGCGGCGCCAGCGGGCGCCGGATTTGCGGACGGAGAGCTGGTCACGATCGGCGGAGGGCTGAGGGCGACGGTCGGCGCCGGTTCGCTGACCGCGGGAGGCGGCTGGAAAGCTGTCACGGCCGCGGGTGGTGGATTTTCCTCGGGAGCAACCGCGGCCGCCGACGGCGAAGGCGTCGGAACTGGCGCTGTGGCCGCTTTGACCGACGGCGAACCAGCCGGGCGGGCGGGAGCGGTCTGGGCGGGAACCGCCCGGTGTGGCGCGGTCGCGACCACCGGGGTTTCGCCTTTGCGGAGCAGGAGCACGGTGCCGATCGCGACCGCGACGAGCAGGACGGCCAAGGCCGCGAGCCCGACCAACATGTGCTCGAAACCAACCGGCTGGGGGCGCCGGGGGGCCGCCCGCACCTGGCCCGGCCCGGCGTCGGCGGGGGCCGGTGAAGGCGTCGACGCCGCTTGCGGGGTCTGCAACTTCTGGGCCTTTTTCAGGGCGTCGTTGATCAGGCTCATGAGAGAGTGAGGGCGTTCCCGGCGGATGGGATGTTCATGGTGGAGTGTCGCGGGGCCTGCAACCCTGCATTCAGGCGAGGATCGACACTTCCCTGATGGCGCGGCGCAGATCCCAATAATTGACCTCGTCAGAGTCGCGGACGAAGGCGGACAGCAGCGCCTTGTCGCAGACATTATTGATCACGCGGGGAATACCCTTGCTGAACCGATGCAGACACCGCATGGCTGCGTTCGTGAAATAGGGCCGGCCGCTGGCCCCGGCAAGGGTCAGCCGGTGCTGGACGTAATGGGTGGTGTCGTAGAGAGTCAGGGGCCGCAGTTCGGAATTGACCAGGATGCGCTGCCGCAACTGCCGCAGGCGATCCTGGGCCAGCATGTTCTTCAATTCCGGCTGCCCGATGAGCACGATCTGCAGGAGCTTCTGCTTGTCGGTTTCGAGATTGGAAAGCAGGCGGACTTGCTCGAGCACCTTGAAGGAAAGATTCTGCGCCTCGTCAATGACCAGGACAATGTCGCGCCCGTGCTCGATCCGATGGAGGAGCACGCGATTGATCTGGGCCGCGAGGTCGTGCTGGCCCTGGGCTAGTTGGGTTTCACCGAGTTCGGTCAGGATCGCCCGGAGCATTTCAATCTCGGTGAGGCGGGTGTTGAGGATCAGCGCGGTGTCGTAGTGGGACGGATCGAGCTCATTGAGAAAGCGCCGGCAAATCGTTGTCTTGCCGCAGCCGACCTCGCCAATCAACAGGATGAAGCCCTTTTTTTCCTGTACGCCGTATTTCAGGTGCTGAAGGGCCTCCTGGTGGGTGGGGCTCAGGTAGAGGAACTTCGGATCCGGAGTGATGTTGAACGGCATCTCCGTAAGACCGTAGAAACTCTGGTACATGGTGGAGAAAAGGTGGCAGGACCGGGTGGAGCGGAACTATGGGGAGGACCCGCCGGGTGAGGCAAGCGGACAACCCGCGGAGCGGCAAGATTTACCGAAGCTTCCCAAACGGCGCGGCTGAGGGAAAAGGGTTGCGGGTGGGAGCGGGGGCGGCATATCGGAGCTTCATACCATTGTGACCGCNNCGCCGCATCATTGTCTGGATCTACGCCGGCCTGTTTATCGGGGTGGGGCTGGTGTCGGGCGCGTTTTTCTTCCAGACTTACCAGGAATACGCCCAGTTGCAGCGAATGGAGGCGGAGAGCCACCAGCGGCTCGCCCAGGCCGAGCAGCGATTGCGGGACCAGGAGCGGGTGCTTCAGCGCCTGCGGACCGACCCGGATTACGTCGAGAAAGTCATCCGCCAGCAGTTGCACTACGCGAGGCCCTCGGAGCTGATCTTCCGTTTTGAAGATTGAAGCGGAAAAAAATTGCCCCAGCCGGGCGCGCCCATTCTCTCTTCGCCCTCATGAGTGAAACGGCAATGCCGCATCCGCTACTGGAAACGTTCGCGCAGGCCGGGCAGGGCCAGGTTTTCGCCTTCTGGGCAGAGTTGGACGCCGCCGGGCGCCGCGCGCTGCTGGCGCAGGCCGGGGAAATCAACCTCGGCGAGGTGGCGCAGCTCACGCGCACGCTGCTGGGCCCAGGCGGGGCCGCGGGCGTCGATCTCTCCGGTCTCGTGCCGGCGCCGTTTGTGGCGCGGCCGGAGAGCGGTGGCGACGGGGCAGCGTGGGCGCGGGCCAGGGCCGCCGGCGAGGAAGCCTTGCGCGCCGGCCGCGTGGCGGCCTTCACCGTGGCAGGCGGGCAGGGCACGCGGCTTGGCTACGCCGGGCCGAAGGGCACCTTTCCTGTCACGCCCCTAAAGCAGAAGCCGCTGTTCCAGGTCTTCGCAGAGAAGCTCGCCGCGGCCGGGAGGCGCTACGGCCGTCCGCTGCCGTGGTTCATCATGACGAGCCATGCGAACCACGCGCAAACCGAGGCATTCTTCGCGGAGCACCGGTTCTTCGGCCTAGACCGGGCCCGCGTGCATTTTTTCCGGCAGGGCCGCATGCCGGCGGTGGATTTCAGCGGCAAGATCCTGCTCGCGGCCCGGGACGGCATTGCGATGAGCCCCGACGGCCACGGCGGCTCGCTGCGGGCCCTCAGACGCAGCGGCGCCCTTGACCTGATGAAAGATGCGGGGGTCGACACGATCACCTATTTCCAGGTCGACAACCCGCTGGTGCGCTGCGTCGATCCGGAATTCATCGGCTGGCACCTGCTGCACGGGGCGGAGATGAGCGCCAAGATGGTGCCCAAGGCGTATCCCGAGGAGAAGCTGGGCCACTTCTGCCTGCAGCACGGGCGGCTGGTCGTGATCGAATACAGCGACCTGCCGCTGGCGGTGCAGCGCGAAATCGACCCGCAGACGGGCCGCTTGCGCTACCTGGCGGGCAGCATCGCCATCCACATTCTCGATCGGGAGTTTGTCCGCCGGTTGGCGGCGGGATCCGCGGCGGGCACGGGGCCGGCGCTGCCCTTTCATCGCGCGGACAAGAAGATCGCGACGATCGACGCTGCCGGTAATCCCGTGAAGCCCGACCGGCCCAACGGGGCGAAGTTCGAAATGTTCGTGTTCGATGCGCTGCCCTTCGCCCGCAACGGGCTCGTCATCGAGACGCGGCGCGCGGACGACTTCTCGCCGGTGAAAAATGCCGACGGCGTGGACTCGCCGCGCACGGCGCGCGAGGATCTCCTCCGCCAGTACGCCCGCTGGCTCAAAAGCGCCGGTGCCGGGGTGCCGACCGATGGGAGCGGGCTGCCGGCGGTCGTGCTCGAGGTTTCCCCGCTGTTTGGGGACGACGAGGATTCCTTTGCCCGGAGCTGGGCCGCCCGCGTGCCGCGGCCGGAGGTAACGGCCGGACTCTATTTGGAGTAAGCCGCATCCATGCAGTCGAAGGACGACAGTCGAGGGTCAAGAGCTAGTAATACGTCTGGATTACTGCGCAACCGGCCGCGAGGGAGGATTGCGCTGCCCGATTGGCTGCTCGTCACTCGCCGCCCGACCCTCGACTGCATGTTTCCGGATAATTGGAATCAGCCGTTCTGGACATTGCGGCTCATCCTCGTTGATTTGATCCCATGACTGCCCTGGAAAAGATCCGTGCTGCCGGCGCCGCCGGCCAGCTGCTGCCAAGCGCTCTGGAGAATCTTTCGGCCTGGCTCGACGCCGGACTCCCGGCGTGGGCCGCGGCCAGCATCGACGAGCTCATTACCCGAGACGCATGGGGCGAGTTGAACGACCGCTTCTATCAATTCCTTGAGTTTGGCACCGGCGGGATGCGCGGGCGGACGATTGGCGTCGTCGCCACGGGAAGCGAATCGGGCCAGCTGGGTCCGCTCGGCACCCCCGAACATCCGGCGGTGGGCTGCAACATGATGAATGACTTCACGGTGGTGCGGGCCACGATCGGCCTTTATCGCTACGTGAACGGCTACCTCGCGCGGACTGTCCGCTACGACGCCCCGAAGCTCGTCATCGCTCACGATGTGCGGCATTTCTCGCGCCACTTCTGCGAGCTGGCGGCCTCCAGCTGGTCGCGCCTGGGCGGCGTTGCCTTCATCTTTGAGGCGCCGCGGTCGACGCCCCAGCTCAGTTTCTCCGTGCGCTGGCTGAAGGCGCATTGCGGCATCGTTATCACGGCGAGCCACAATCCTCCGCATGACAACGGCTTCAAAGCCTATTTTGAGGATGGCGCCCAGGTCGTCGCGCCGCACGACAAGGGGATCATTGACGAGGTGAACGCCGTACCGCTGAAGGAACTGAGCGCGTTCCTGGCCAAAGACCTGACGCGGGTCATCATGCTGCGCCGCCCGGCGGACGACGCCTATCTGGCGGTGGCGCACCAGGCGGTTCTCGACCCGGCAATTTTCAAGAAGGAGAAGTTCAAGGTGGTCTTTACCAACATCCATGGGACCGGCGGCGTCGCGACCGTCCCGTTGCTGGCGCACGCCGGCGTTTCGGTGACGGAGGTGCCCGAACAGGTGGCGTTCGATCCGCGCTTTCCAACGGTCAATTCCCCCAACCCAGAGAACGCCGAGGCCTTGGCGATGGCCATCGCGCTCGCGGAGAAGAACGGGGCCGAACTCGTGCTGGCGACCGACCCGGATGGCGACCGCATGGGCTGCGCGGTGCGCAGCCGCAGCGGCCCGATGGTGCTGCTGACGGGCAACCAGATCGGCGCGCTGCTCGCCGATTACCGGCTGACCAAGAACAAGGAGCTCGGGCGGATTCCCGCGGACGGCTCGCCGCACGCCGCAATCATCAAGACCTTTGTCACGACGCCGCTGCAGGACGCCATTGGCCAGGGTCACGGGGTGAAAGTCATCAACACGCTGACCGGTTTCAAGTGGATCGCCGCCAAGATGCGCGGCTACGAGGAGCAGTTGAAGGCGGCGCTCCGCACGCAGGAGGGTCTGGCGGTCGATTACGATGCCCTCTCGCTTGCGATGCGCGCGAAATTGCACGGCCGGCTCGGCACGTTCTACGTGTTTGGCACCGAAGAGAGCTACGGCTACCTGCCCAATGATTTCGTCCGGGACAAGGACGGCAACGCCGCCTGCCTGATATTTACCGAGCTGTGCGCCTGGGTGAAAAGCCGCGGTCTCACGGTGCCGGAGTATCTCGACGAACTCTATGTCCGCCACGGTTTCTTCCTCGAGGGGGTGATCAACATCTACTATGAGGGTGCAACCGGCGCGGCGAAGATCCGGCGCATCCTGGACACCTACCGCACGGATCCGCCGAAAGCGTTTGGGGAGGTTGAGGTGGTGGAGTTTGAGGACTTCGGCCGGCAGACGATCCGCGATGCCGATGGCGAGGAGATTCCCAAGCAGGATCTGTATTTCGTAACGCTGGCGAACGGCTACACCTACGCCGGTCGCGGCAGCGGCACAGAGCCGAAAATGAAGTTTTACGTGTTTGCCCGGGCCGAAGTCGCCAGGGCCCCCGACCTGCCGGCGGTGAAAACATACGTGAGGGCCGAACTCGAACGGCTCAAGGCGCTCATCGAGGCCGACGCGAAAGCCCGCGCCGAGGAGTAAAACCGGCCGCCGGGCCGGCAATCTTTTCATTGCCGGCCGGTTGATGCCGATATAGGGGAGGGGATCCGAATTGAGGCGGCCGGACCTGATCTTCCCCTTTTTCTCCTCGTCACCCGGCTGCAACCGTCAGTAACCCCGGTTCACCCTCCCAGTGCATCATGGCCATTGAACTCATCGGGCCACATCCGTTCGAGCGTGATGCGGCCGGCAGGCAGAAGACGCGCATCGGGACGGTTTTTCCGTTTCGGCGGGCGCTGGTCACTCTGCCCGGCATCCATTCAACGCAGCGCCTCGGGTTTGTCGAACGGTTGAACGAGCGGCGCCTGGCCAGCGGACAGCCGCCCTTGACCGCGGCGGAAGAGGAGGAGGAATTTGCGAGGTCGGTGGACCTGATTTTCGAGGCGGACCACATCCTGATCCGCCCCGACCCGGAGCACATGGAACTGGCGTTCCAGGCGGACGAATTGCTCGAGGAGCTGGCTTCGAAACGCGACATCAAATTTCTCTTCGTAATGGACCGCAAGGTTCGCGATGCCATCAAGGCGCATGGCGAATCGTGGCGGATCAGTCCATTGCCGCAATCGAGGGAGGACATGTGCCGCCTGATCGCCGGTTCAAAGGTGGCGATTTATGAGTTCCCCATTTACTATTACAACCGGTTCACCGGCAGCCGGTATGTGACCTGCCAGGAGTTCTCCGGACTGGAAAGCGCGGATGACCGCGGCCTGGCGCGGCAACTGCAGGAGATTGCGGTGTCCGGCATCCGTCGGAACCGCGCGGGTCATCCCGAGATTGATTTCTTCGCCGCAGATCCCGCCCGCTTCGGCGCCGCCAGTTTCCAGCAAATTGACTTTCTGGGTCTGGCGCCGGCGGAGCTGCGGGAATGCTTTCACCGTCTGCGGGATCGGTTTCGCGATGCAGTCGGACCGGATTTCAGGCGGGACGACCTCCAGGTAGAAGTGTGGCGAAACCGGATGCTGAGCGCGTTACTCTCCCAGCGCGACCAAACAATCACCGAGGACGTGCTGCGCGACCTCAGCCCGGAGTTCTTCATGCAGGTGGAGTGGCTGCCGGGCGGCTGGTTCGAGGAGGGGGAGTTCATCCTCGATCCGCTCTACGACGAGGCGGACCGGCGTCCGCAGGACGAGCGGTTGCAGCAAGTCTGCGATCCGCTGGTGATGGGGTTCATTTTCAATCTCATCCGCGAATACGGCGTCCTTGATTACGTCAACATCGGCCGGATCGTCGGGTCGCTATCAAAGGAGCGACCGCTGATACGCGGCCGGCGCGGCGTCTACATCGCCGAATTCAAGGTCCAGGGTGTGCGCCAGCCGCTGGTCCGCTACATCCGCTTCCAGAAATGGGGGATTCGCGAGCGGCTCGACGAGGGCAAGCCGCTGCTGCAGGCGATCCTCGAGAGCGAGGAGTATACCGATTATGTGCTGGACCGGCGCCTCGGCGTCCAGCAATTGGGGATGCATCTGCCCCAGGGACTGAGCCTGCGGCGCACGCGGGAGCGGTACACCGGCGCCAACCGGGAGTTTCATGGCCAGCTCATTCCAGTGATTTATCTGGAACGCGATTACCTGAACGGTCTGGCAACGGACAAGATCCCGCTGTCAAAATACCTCAAGCCCGGTTATGCCGACCGCCTCGCCTGGCTCCTGGGTCAAGCCGCCGCCGCCAACCTCATCGCCGGCCGCGCGCAGGAAGGCACCAAACAGGTGCTGTTTGACGACGGGGACGAGGTGATCATGGAGAATCCGGTGAGCGGGCTGCCCGACCGGCTCGTGGTGTCCGATCCCAGCGGTGCCTTCGCGGATTATCAGCGGAGCTTGCTGGAGGCGGCCGAGGCCTATGCGCGCCCGGTGAACGTCCGCGCCAGCAACACGCCGGATCCGAGAGCATTTGCCGAAAACTACCTGGCGGCGCTCAAGGCGGTCTTCCTGCATGTGCAGGGGGATTACCGCAAGCACCGCCGTGCCTACGACACCCTGTTCAAGCATTGCAACTATGATCCGGCTGGAAGCTTCGCCTTTCGGTGGGAATGTGTGCTGCGCCGGCTCGATCAAACCGATGTCGACACCCTCGTCGCGGCCATTCACTGGCACATTGCTGTGCTGGGAGCAGCCGGGCAGGATCAAGCGGAAGGCAAGGCGGCGCGTTAGGCCGCATATTTGACACTCGCATCTATCATCACAAAGTGCGCGAAACGCGCCGTGGCCGCCGAGGCAGGATGCACTCGTCGCGATCCGGCTGGATTGCTTCGTCGCGCCGCTCCTCGCAATGACAGTCGATTGATCAAGAGACGTTGGAGTGGCCGCGCGGCTCCGGTTGGGGTCCCGCGACGGCGGTTCAACGGCTGAAAAATGTAGAAGAGCGGCGGCTATTTCTTCTGCTTTGCGAGGATGGCCTCGATCTGGTCCATGATCCCGTTCATCCGTGACGCGAGCGCGCGATAGGGCACGGGGGTGGCGAGGTCCACGCCGGCGCGTTTCACGAGATCGTAGGGATGATCCGACCCGCCGGCCTTGAGCATGCCGAGGTAGGTGTCGACCGCGCCGGGCTCGCCCTTGAGGATCCGCTCGGCAAAAGCCTGCGAAGCGGCGATGGACGTGGCGTACTGGTAGACGTAGAAATTGCGATAGAAGTGGGGGATGTAAGCCCACTCCCGGGTCACCATTTCGTCGATCTTCAGCACGCCCTGGTCGTGGCCGTGATAGCGGCGCAGCAGGTCGCCGTAGATCTTGGTCAGCTGCGGACCGGACAGGGAGCCGCCCTTTTCCACCTGCTCGTGGATAGCCAGTTCAAACTCGGCGAACATGGCCTGCCGGAAGAACGTGGCGCGGAGGCCCTCGAGCGCAGAGCCGAGATAGTAAAGCCGCTCCTCGTCGTTGGGGGCGACCTTGAGCATGTGGTCGAGCAGCAGCGCCTCGTTGAGCGTGGAGGCGATCTCCGCGACGAAGATGCTGTAGTCCGCGGTCGGGAAGGGCTGGCTATGGTTGGTCAGCAGCGAATGCATCCCGTGCCCCCACTCGTGGGCCATCGTGGAGACCGATTCATAGTCGTCGTTGTAATTCATCAGCACGTACGGGTGGACGTCGTACGCGCCGGGATTCATGTAGGCCCCGGATTGCTTGGCCGGCTGGGGATACACGTGGGTGTACCGGGCGTTCAGGCTGGCGGTGAACTGCGCTACGTAGTCGGCGCCCAGCGGCTGCTCGGCGGCGATGACGAGGCTCTTGCCGGCGGCGAGCGGGAACGTCTTGTCGAGCTTCACGATCGGCGGGTAGATGTCCCAGTAGCGCAGGTCGGCGATGCCCAGCATGCGGCCGCGCAATTTGAAGTAGCGGTGCAGGGTCGGCAGATTCGCGTTGGTCTCGGCCACGAGCGTGCGGTAGACCGCCTCGGGGATGCCGTCGTCGTCAAGGGCAGCGGCGAGGGCACTGGGGTATTTGCGCGTGGTGGCCCGAAACCAGTCGGACTTGACCTGGGCAAACAGCGCGGCCCCGAAGGTGCGCTCATAGTCGTGGAATTTCGCCCAGAACGCCTCGAACACCGCCTGCCGGTCGGCCCGGTTGGGCACGGCGCGCCATTTGGAATAGCCGGACTGATCGAGGTGGGCCTCGCTGCCGTCGGAGAGCTTAATGGTCGGCCAGGGCATGTCGGCATTGGCGAGAATGCCGTAGAAGGAGCTGGGCGAGCCGGTGATGAGGCTGGCGGCGGAAAGCACCCCCTCGGCTTCCGCACCAAGCGTGTGGGGAGCGGCGCGCAGGATCTCCAGAACCGGGAACCGGTATTGGGCCAGCCCCGGCTCGGCTTCGAGGAAGCCGCGGACCTTCACCTCGCCGACGGCCAGCAACTCGGGGTTGAAGAAGCTGCTGGCGCGGGAGAACTCAGTGCCGAGCAGGCCCAGTTCCTGGGTGCGCTCAAGCGCGGTGGAGTCGCGGGTGTTTTCATCGCGACTGAGCGAAGCGTAGGTCGCGAGGCGGCCGAACTCTTTGCGCAGGCCGTAGATGAAGTCCAGCGCTTCGCGCAGGGTTGCGGCGCTTTCACCCAACCGGCCCTGGTAGTTCTTTATCTTGGGAATCTCCGTGCCAACGCGGGCCTTGGCGGCCTGCCAGGCAGCGGGGTCCTTGTAAAGCAGAGTGAGGTCCCACACGTTGGCGGGATCGGCGGGGCGCGCCGGCTCGGCAGCCGGAAGCGCGGGGGCAAGCAGGGTTCCCAAGGTCATAAACAGGGCAGGGAGTCGATGAAGGTGCATGATTTAAGACGTCAAAAATGATCTAAATCTCTGGGAAAACCAGTGAAAAATTCCCTGGGAGCCCAATCAGGGCTTTCTTCAGCCTCGCAACGGCTCCTAATGGCTGCATCTGGCAAAAAAACAGACTTTCCCCTTGCCTGAGTCTGCCGCAGCCTCGACCTTTTATGTTCCCCGGACCCTGCGCGACCACCCCCGGGCGCCATCAAATGATTCGTCTATGAAATCCTATCAACCTGCGGACATCCGTAACTTCGCGATCGTCGGCCACGCGACCTCGGGCAAGACCATGCTGGCGGAAGCCATGCTCATGTGCGGCGGAATCATCCACCGCATGGGCAGCATCGTCCAGGGTTCGACGGTGTCCGACTACCATGTGGGCGAGCAGCAGCGGCAGATTTCGATTCATGCCACGCCGCTCAGCCTCGAATGGCAGAATCGCCGGTTGAACGCCCTCGACACCCCGGGGTACCTCGATTTCAGCAGCGAGGCGCTCAACGCGCTCCGGGTCGTGGATTTTGCCGTGGTGGTGATCCATGCCATTCATGGCATCGGGGTCGGCACCGAGATGATGTGGGATTACGCCACCCAGTTCGGTATCCCGAAAATCATCGTGATCAACGCGCTGGACAAGGAGAACGTCGATTACGACCTCCTCCTCGAGGAGATCCGGGAGCGGTTTGGCGCCCAGGTTTTCCCGATGCAGGTGCCGGTGAACCCGGGCCCGGGCTTCAACCAGGTGCTCGACGTGCTGCGCAACGAGGTCTGCACCTACGCGGCGGACCGCTCGGGCAAGTACGAGGAACTGCCCGCCGCGGGCGAGTGGAAAACCCGGGTCGAGACGTTGCACAAGGAGCTCATCGAGCACATCGCGGAGTCCGACGACACCTTGCTGCAGAAATATTTCGACGAAGGCAGCCTGTCCGAGGAGGTCATGCGCACCGGCATTCATCCCGCCGTGCAGAAGCAGGTGTTCATCCCGTTGTTCTGCACTTCTGGCGAAACCAATGTCGGGGTGGCGCGGTTGCTCGATTTCATCGGGCGGTTCGGCTCCTCGCCCGTCGACCGCGCGACCGCCGAGGCCGTGGACGCGTCGGACCAGCCGTGCCGGGTCAGCCTGACCGGCAAGGAGCCGGTGGCCTTCGCCTTCAAGACGCTGACCGACCAGCAAAGCGGCGATCTCTCCATCCTGCGGGTCTATTCCGGCGATGTGCACACCGGCATGGACCTCTACAACAGCGACCGCCGTGTCAGCGAGCGCATCGGCCAGCTTTACCGGCTCAACGGCAAGGCGCGCACGCCGGTGGACGTGCTCACGGCCGGTGACATCGGCGCCGCCGTGAAGCTACGGGATACCCACACCGGGAACACCCTGTGCGAAAACCGGCACGCCGTCGTGCTGCCCAAGGTCAAGTATCCCAAGCCCTACACGGCGGCGGCCCTCAAGCTCAATTCGCGCGGCGACGAGGACAAACTCGCCGCCGGCCTGGCCGCCCTGCACGAGGAGGACCCGGCGTTCGAGTCGCGGGTCGACGGCGAGCTGCACCAGACCATTATTTCGGCGCAGGGCGAGCTCCACCTCGAGGTGCTCTTCGAGCGGTTGAAGCGCCGCTACAAGATCGACATCGAGCTGATTCCACCCCGGATCCGCTTCCGGGAGACCATCCGCAACAAGGCCGAGTCGAAATACCGGCACAAGAAGCAGACGGGCGGGGCCGGCCAGTTCGCCGAGGTGTGGATGCGCCTCGAGCCCGCCCCGCGCGACAGCGGCGTCGAGTTCACCGAGTCCCTGAGCGGCCAGAATGTCGACCGGGTGTTCGTGCCATCCGTCGAGAAGGGCGTGAACACCGCGTGCACCGAGGGCATCCTCGCCGGGTATCGCGTAGTGGACACGAAGATCGATTTCTACGACGGCAAGATGCANNTACTTTGCCTTCAAGGAGGCGTTTCTCAACGCGCGGCCCTGCCTGCTCGAGCCGATCCATGAACTTGAGATCAAGGTGCCCGAGGACTGCCTGGGCAAGATTGTCGGCGACCTTTCGGGCCGCCGCGGCAAGATTCTCGGCATGGACAACGCCGGCCGCCTGCAGGTCGTGAAAGCCCTGGTGCCGGCGGCGGAACTTCATCATTACGGCACGGTCGTGCGCTCGCTTACAGGCGGCCGCGGTTTGCACGCCGAGAAGTTCAGCCACTACGAGGAGATGCCGGTCGAGTTTGAGCGCAAGGTCGTCGAAGAGGCCAAGGCGGCGAAGGCGGCCGCCGCGGCCGAGCACGGACATTAGCTGGAAGTGAGAAGCGGAGAGGGTGCCGACCGACCTTCGTCCCGCCCCACTCGTTCCTTGCCTAGCGCCAAGGCTGGCTTGATAACTGCTGCCTTCCGCCCATGCCTGCGTCCGTTTCGCGCTCGCGGTTACCCTCGGGGCTCAAGTTGCTGAACTGGTTTCTCGGCGGCTGGACGCTGCTGGTGTTCATTTTCCTTTGCGTGCCGATCGCGGTGCTGGTCGGCTATTCCTGCAACGCGTCGCAGCCGAACGACCTCGCCGCCAACGAGAGTGCGATGCAAAAGGCCTTCCACGAGGGCGACCGCGTTTTTTGCGGCCTGCACATCGACGACATCGTGATCGTGCAGGCGGAACAGTAATCGCTTGCGCCGGGGTCGTCCGGCCGGGGCCGCGATTTCGGCGGCGACCGGCGGAACCGGCCATGCTCAGGTCCAGCGGCCCGATGCCGGCAGTTGCTTTCGCCGGCGAGGTTTGTCAGCCTCCAGACGTGATTGCCTCGGTCCAATTCAAGCATTTCAAGGCGCTGCGGGCCACGAGTCTGCGTATGGAACCCTTCAATCTCCTCATCGGGCCCAACGGCAGCGGCAAGACCAGCCTGGTCCAGGCCTTCTTGCGGCTACGGACCCTGGCTGCGCGGGCGCCGGCCAACGGTCAATCCGCGGCGCCTCCGCCGCCAGCGGTCGAGACACCGGCTCCCCGTCGGCCGAACGGCGTGCCGGAGATCATTTTCCGCTTTCCGCCACCGTTCGCCGACATCGAGGTCCACCTCGGCGGCCATTCCGAACACCGCTTGGACCTCCTGCAGGTGCGGCACCCACCGGGCGGCGACGCCGAAGCGCGCTGGGAGCAATTGCGGACAAAGCTCAGTGGCATCCGGGCCTACCTGTTTGACCACTATGCGATGGCCGGTCCCGTGGCACCGGCTGACAGCGGCGAGCTCGCCTCGAACGGCCGCAATATCGCAGCCGTGATCGCCGCGATGCAGGCGCAACCGACGCCGGCCTTTGCTCGCCTTCAGGCTGAGTTCTGCCGCGCGCTGCCGGAATTCACCGGCGTCGTGCCGCGGCCGGCGGAGGCGGGCGGCCTGGAACTCGCGTTGCGATTGAAGGACGGCGGCGAGCTGGTGGCGGCGGAAAACATCTCGCAGGGCGCACTCTACACCCTGGCGATGCTCACGCTTTCGTTTTCTCCGCGGCCGCCCACCGTGCTTTGCCTCGAGGAAGCCGACCGGGGCGTGCATCCGCGGCTGTTGCGGGAGGTGCGTGACGCGCTTTACCGCCTGAGCTATCCTACCAGCTACGGCGAAACCCGGGAAGCGGTGCAGATCGTCGCAACCACGCATTCGCCGTTTCTGCTCGACCTGTTCCGCGAGCATCCGGAGGAAATTGTGATCGCGAGCAAGCAGGGCCGCAGCGCGACCTTCGCGCGGCTGAGCGACCGGCCGGATGCGGCGGAGATCCTGGCGGAAGGCTCGCTGGGGGACCTCTGGTTCAGCGGAATCCTGGGCGGTGTTCCGGAGGAATGAAGGGACTTCCGAACTGCCTGGAGGAGATTTGTCATTTAATAGATGACAAAGATCCCAGCCAACGTCGGCGCGCGCCAGCCGCCGGATCAGCCTGTGGAGGCCGCGCCGTCCCATGAAGGTTGCGCTGCTGAGCGAGTCGCCGGCGGACGAGGCGGCCTTGCGAGTGCTGGTGGAGGCGGTGCTGAGCGAGACCATCGTCCTGGTCCAGCCCGGCCTGCGCGCCCGCGGCTGGCCCAATGTGGCCCAGGTGCTCCCTGCCATTCTGCGCCATCTCCATTTCAACACGGATGCCGCCGGACTCGTTGTGGTGGTGGACGCGGATGACTCGGTGGTCCACACGGCGGAGCACGAGGCGCCGGGTTACTTTCATCCGCAATGCCGGCTGTGCCAGTTGCGCGGCATCTTCCGAAAAACGCAAAAGCGATTCCCGCCGCTGCATGGGCGCGATCGCGTGTTGCGCGCCGTTGGCCTGGCGGTGCCCGCAATCGAAGCCTGGTACCTCTGCGGTCAGGATGTCCAGGTGACCGAGCTCGCCTGGGCGGAGGGGCAGGCGCTGGGCCTGGCACCCTATACGCGGCGCGAGCTCAAGTGGCGGGTCTACGGAACCGATCGGCCGAATCTGGGATTTGAGATCCAGCGGGCCGTGGAGAGCGTGCGCCGCCACCGGGGGGACCTGCGCCGGTTGGAAACGGATTTTCCCCAGGGTTTCGGCCGGATGGCCCATGACCTGCGGGATTGGCGGCAAACCGCGCCTCGCGAATAGCAGAATGTCCCTCTCTGCGCTTGAAACCGCCGGGTGTTCCCGGTCATAACTGTAGGTTCCAGTTGTTCCATGGCCAACCCCAAGACCCCTTCGCGTTCGCTGGCGAGCTTGCTGATTGCCCAAGCGCAGGTCGTATTCAACGACAACGCGGCGAAGATCATGTTGATCGCGCTGGTGCAATTCCCTGGCGTTCTCAAGGGAATTGATGCCGACGTCGTCAAGGGGGTGGTGGCGGCTTTGCTCGTGGCCCCATTGGTGGCCTTCGCGCCGCTTGCGGGGTGGGTGAACGACCGGTTTCCGAAGAGCCGGGTGCTCAATATCGCGCTCGGCGCGCAGTTCTTCATCATCCTGCTCCTGGTCGGCGCGCTCTGGCTGCACCTCCTCTGGGGCGCGGTCGTCTGTCTGCTCTTGCTGGCGCTGCAGGTGACGGTGTTTGCGCCCGCCAAGCGGGCGATTCTGCTCGAACTGGTCGAGCCGCAAAAACTGTCCCAGGCCGTGGGCTTGATGGAGATGTTTTCGCTGACCGCCCTGCTGCTGGGCAGCTTCGGTGGCGGCCGCCTGTTTGATTACTGGACCGCGGGCACGGCCGATCCCTGGCACGGGGCGGTCTGGACCGCGATGGTGTTGACCGGACTCTCCGCGGCGTCGTGGGCGGGGTTTCAGCTGGTGCCAACGACGCCGGCGCAGTCAACGGAGCCTTTCCGGGCGAGTTTGTTTGTGCAGCACGGTTCCCAGGTGCTCGAACTCTGGAAGACGCGGCCGATTTTCCGCGCTACATTGGGTGTCATGTTCTTCTACGGCCTCGGCGGCTACATCTACCTGCTGTGCGCGCAAATTGGCGCCGACGCCCACCAAGGGGGGGTCGGCTCGGCGACGGATGCCGGGATCATGATGCTGGTGCTGGGCTGCGGCGCCATGCTCGGCACCATCACGGCCGGGTCGCTTTCCCGCCGCGGGGTCGAGATGGGGTTCATTCCGCTGGGCGGGGTGCTGCTCTTTGGCGCGCTGCTCGCCCTGGGAATCTGCGCTCCGCATCTGTCTTTCGTATTCTACGTTTGGCTGGCCCTGGCTGGATTTGCCTCCGGGTTGTACCTCGTGCCGCTGTATGCCTTCATTCAGCAGGCGGCGGGTGCCCACCGGCGCGGGCGCATCATGGCCGGAGTCGGGCTGGTCGACAGCCTGGCCGGCGCCGCGGGTTTCGGGCTGTTCGCCTTGCTGGCCTATGACCGCCTGTTTAATCTGAGTTCGCGGGCGCAGTTTTTCGTTCTGGCCGGGATCACCCTGGCGGGGTTGCTCTACGCACTTCGCCACACCACGCACCACACGGTCAGCCTGATGCTGCGCGGATTGAGCGCGCTGTTCTACCGGGTGCGGGTCCAGGGCGCGGAGAACCTGCCGGCAACCGGTGGCGCACTGGTCATCTGCAATCATGTCTCTTACGTCGACGCCTTGATCCTGCAGGTGGTCCTTCCCCGCCGGACGTGGTTTGTTGCGTTCACCGGCGGCAGGCCCTCGGCCTGGGTGCGGCTGGCCTTGCGGGCCACTGGGGTGCAGGTCGTGAGCTCCCGCCAGGCGAGGGCCGCGTCGAAGCAGGCCGCCGATCGGTTGAAGGCTGGCGAGCTGGTCTGCGTATTTCCGGAAGTGCAGATCAGCCGTTCCGGCGTGGTGATGGAAATCCGCAAGGATTTCGAGGCGATCGCGCACGCGGCCAAGGTACCGGTGGTACCGGTGTTCCTGGACCGGCTGTGGAGCCGGATGTTCGCCTTTTCCGGGCAGAAATACTTTTGGAAACAGCATCATCACCGCTTGCCCTGCCCGGTGACGGTCCTGATCGGCCATCCATTGCCGGGCGACGGGATCGACGCAATTACCGTGCGGAAGGCGTTGCTCGACCTCGGAGAGATCGCCTTCAGCGGCCGGCCCGAGTTGCTCGGGCATCTCGGCCGGGAGTGCGTGCGGTCGCTGGCCCGCCGCCCATGGGAAACCCAGGTGCTCGACTGCACGGCCGATCCGAGCGCGATCAAGGCCGGCAAGCTGCTGGCCGTGGCGGCCGCGCTTTCGCGCCGCATCGCGGCGACCATCCCGGACCGCCGGGTCGGCATCGTATTGCCTCCGAGCGGCGGCTGCTGCGTCGCGAATCTCGCCGTGCTGCTGGCGGGAAAGATCCCGGTGAATCTCAATTTCACTTCCGGTCGCGCCGCGATTGAGGCGAGTCTGCGTCTCGGCGAGATCACCACGGTGCTCACCGCCGAGGCGGTGCAGAAGAAAGTCGTCAATTTCCCGTGGCCGGAGAAAACGCTTGATCTGCGGCGCGAGATTCTAGCCTGCGGCAAGCCGGCCATCCTCAAATGGCTCGCCGCGACGTGGCTGCTCCCGGGCAAGCTGCTCGCGAATCTCCTCGGGCTGCCCCACGAGGGCGGCCGGGAGGAAGCCGGTCTGCTGTTCACCAGCGGGACCGCGGGCGAGCCGAAAGGAGTGCCACTTTCGCACCGCAATATTCTCGGCAACAGCGCGCAAATCTCGGCGACGGGCATTCTGCCGAAAGAGGAAACCCTGCTGGCCTGCCTGCCGATCTTTCATAGCATGGGCTTCACCGCCACCCTGTGGTATCCGCTTTTGCGCGGGTGCCGGATCGTCACCATCCCGAGCCCCCTGGACACGCGCAAGATGGCCGAGGTGATCGCCGCGCATGGCGTTACTGTGCTCGTGGGTGCGCCGACTTTCCTGCGGCCGCTGCTGAAGAAGGCCGATCGGCATGAACTGAGCGGGCTGCACTTTGCAGTTTCCGGCGCAGAGCGCATGCCGGTTGAACTTCACCTTGCGTTCAAGGAGCGGTTCGGCGTCGAGCTGCTGCAAGGTTATGGGCTCACCGAGACGACGCCCGTAAGCAACATCAATATGCCGGAGCCGCTGAAGAAGCTGCGCGGGGCGGAGGCCCACCGCGGGCACCGACTGGGCTCCGTGGGCCGGTTGCTGCCGGGCATGACCGCCCGCATCATCGATCCGGACACCGGGGCGGACCTGCCGCTCTCGGCCACCGGCATGCTCTGGTTGCGCGGGCCCAACGTGTTTGCCGGTTATCTCAAGGATGAGCAGAAGACGCGGGCGGCGCTCAAGGACGGCTGGTTCATAACCGGCGACCTCGGCCGGTTCGACGAGGAGGGCTTCCTCTACATCGAGGGCCGCCTGTCCCGGTTCTCCAAGATCGGCGGCGAGATGGTGCCCCACGGCACAATTGAGCAGAAGATCATCGAGACCTACCAGATCGACCAAAACGAGGGCCCTCGCATCGCCGTCGTGGGCATGCCGGATTCCTCAAAGGGCGAGGCGCTCGTGTTGCTGACCTCTCTCGCGATCAACGGCGATGAGTTGCGCGAAAAACTCTTCACGGCGGGCCTGCCCAACCTGTGGATTCCAAAAACCATCCGACGGGTGGAACAGATTCCACTCCTGGGGTCCGGCAAGACCGATTTCAAAGGCTGCCGGGAGCTGGCAATGGAAACGATGAAATGACTCCGCCCCGGGGGGGCGGGCATTTCACCGCTCGGGACTACTTGTCCCGGCTGGCGAGGAACTTCGCCAGGGCGGCGAGAAACAAGGTATCGCCCGGCAGCGACCGGAGCCCGCTGATGGCCGCTGCCGACTGTTCTTCCGCGATCCGGCGCGAGGCGGCCAGACCGTGCAGGCTGACAAAGGTCGCCTTGCCCGCCCTAGCGTCCTTGCCCGGAGTCTTGCCGAGCGTCGCGGCGTCACTCGTGGCGTCCAGGATGTCATCCATAATCTGGAACGCCATGCCCAGCCGGGTGCCCACGGCGTGCAGGATCTNNGATCGCCGGCGGGGAGGCTCCGCCCACGAGCGCACCCATGACCAGGGAGACCCGGATCATGGCGGCCGTCTTCCGCGCATGGATACCATCCAGGATTTCAGCGGTGACGGCCGGGGATTTCTCGTGAAGCAAATCAAGCATCTGGCCGCCGATCAACTGGCGGGATCCCGCCGCCTCCGCCAGTTGCCCGCATAGGGCGCCCGCCAGCCGGGGATCCGCGGCATACGATCCGCTCAACAAAGCAAACGCGTGCGTCAGCAGGGCGTCCCCTGCGAGCAGCGCCGTGGCCTCATCAAAGGCCCGGTGGCAGGTTGGCCGGCCGCGGCGCAGGTCGTCGTTGTCCATGCAAGGCAGATCGTCGTGGATCAGGGAATACGTGTGGACGCATTCGACCGCCACCGCCGCGGGCAAGGGGTCGGCCCGGGATTCCGGTTCGAACAACTCCGAGGCGGCCAGCACGAGCACGGGCCGTAGACGTTTGCCACCCGCCTGCATGGAATAGCGCATCGCCTCGTGCAGGCGTGCGGGGACTTCACTGGCCGGTGGAAGCAGGCGATCAATTCCCCGCTCCACGCGGGCGGTCAGATCGGCAAATCTGGTTGTGAACTCCATGACCCGATTCGTAGGCTGCGCGGTTTGTTCCCATCGAAATGCCCGCGCTTGAGCAGGTTTGCAAACGCTTATTCTCCAAGCGGTCGTCCTTGTTGGAATATTCGGTGAGCGGTTGGCTCATGGTGGTGCCATCCGCCCATTTCCTAGTGGCCCTGACAGGATTGGCTCGAGCCGGATCTGGTGTGACCAGCCGGGCACTGTCGGACTTCCGGTTGATTGGCTACCTGCTCATGTCCATCATTTTATTCATCGGGTTGGCGGCGGTGGTAAAATTCCCCGCAACCTTTTCCGGGCGCTAGAAGAGTCTCGCAAAGCGGAATTCAGGTCCACATAAACTCACGCTGATTCATTGCCATGCCGACCTACGAATACAGCTGCCAGAAATGTGGCAAGACGGTCGAGATATTCCAGTCCATGAAAGAGGCTCCGCTCACGATCTGCCGTTGTGGCAAGAAGGGTCGGATCAAGCGTCTCCCGGGCCGCGGCGCGGGCATCATTTTCAAGGGCAGCGGGTTTTACGAGAACGACTACCGGCGCCGCCCGACCAAGGCGGACAAGGGCAAGTCTGACGGGGATGGCAAGGCCAAGCCCGCCAGTCCCACCCCGGCCAGCCCAGCGGCCACCCCTCCTGCGAAGAAATAGTCTCAACTCGGCAGCAAATACGAAAGGTGCACCATGGGTTCCCGCAGAATTGACAGGGCAAAGAACGGTCCCGGTCCGACTGAAGTATTCCTCGGCGCGTTGCTGAGTCTTCTCCTGGGGCTCACATTGGCGCTGGTCTACCTGGTCCTGAAACCGGTGCAGGTCGCCAAACCCTCGGCCAGAGAGCCGGTGGCCGGGCCGGCCATGTACGTCCGGGGCAACCGGGAGGGTGACCACGGCAAACAATGGCTGCGCAAGAAGCAGCTTTTCACCGAAGGCAATTCAGTGGCGGTCAACGAGGATGAACTGAACGCCTGGATCTCGGCGGGAACCGAACCGGAACCACCGAAGCCGAATGCACCCAAGAAGCTGGTCCAGGCCATCCCCCCGCCGCCCGTCGGAATCCTCTCGTTCGGCACACCCAATTTCCGTGTTCGGAACGGCACGCTGCAGATCGGCTGCGAGGGTACCCTCGACCTTGAGATGGTCGGACTGAAACACCCGCTCGTCATGCGGGCCACCGGCCAGTTCGAGAAGAATGGGGACGGATTCATCTTCGTGCCCGAGCAGTTCTATCTTGGATGCTGCCCGTTGCACCTGCTGCCCGGCGTTGCCAACCTGGTTCTCAACCGCCTGCTGGAAGACGTGAAGATTCCGGAGGACATTGCCGCCGCGTGGAAGAAACTTGCCGATGTTTCCATCGATGGGAGCTCATTGCTGCTGACCATGCGCACTGCGAAGGAGTGACCAAGGGCTGGATCATCGATGTCTGACCCGGGCGGTTCATCTGTTCTGCGGCGGCGGCTCCCGCCCATCGGTTCGCCTGCCTATCACCTCCTGCTCGGATGTGTGGCGATCTTCATCCTTGGGCCGCTGGGCGGCATCTCGGCGGCGTTCATGAATTTCTCCATCGGCTTCTTCATCGGCGGGCAGGTGCTGGCCGGGATCCTCGGAAGTACGATCACGCTGGGGTACGGGCCGGAGGGCAAGCATGGCGCTAATTACATGCAGACCATGGCGTCGTCGGTCGCCGGCATGTGTGGCATGGCCGTCCTCATCCAGGCGCGCTTCTGGCTGGGCCTGCCGGAGATTCCGGCCTGGCAGTTGATCCTCTATTACACCTGTATCGGCATGTTTGGCGTGGGACTGGGGATGGTCTACACCCCCATTCTGGTCGATCGGATGCAATTGACCTTTCCCTCCGGCCTGGCGGTGGCGAACATCCTCCGGGCGCTTACCGACAAGAACCTCCTGAAGAAATCCGTGGCCAAGCTCGGCGGCGGCATTCTCGCCGGTTACGTGGGAGGCCTGGCCTCGCTCAAGCTGGCGGCCGTCGAGGCGCTCGGAGTTTCCACCTCCACCTTTGGCGCGGGCATGATCGTCGGCGCGCGCATCGCCCTGCCGGCGCTGGCCGTCGGGTTGGTCGGCGACGGGATGAAACCGCACCTGATCAGCATCGGTTGGCTGGAGGCGGGCGAGCCTTTTCGCAAGATCGGTTTCATCATCGCGCTGGGCACGATTCTCGGTGCGGCGATCGTGGACATCAGCCTGATCCTGGTCGAAGCGCTGAGACGACTGGGCGGGGCCGGCGGCCAGCCCGCCAAGCCGGCCGAGGACTGGAAACGGGTCAATGTTTTCCGGCTGATGTCGTGGGTCGTGTTCTGGGGCATTGCGGTGGCCGTGGTGGGGCACACGGTGCTGGGCGAACCGTTGCGCTACCTGCTCATCTGCATTGGACTCGTCTTCCTGTTCGTCCTCGTCAACGGCATCTCGCTCGGCATCTCGGATTCCAATCCCCTTTCGAGCGCCTTTGTGATGACCGTGTTCATTCTCGCGGCGGTCGGCCTGACCGACACGGGCACGGGATTGATGTGCGCCTCCATCCTGCTGATCTCCTGCAGTGAGGGCGGCGACATGCAGCAGGACCGTTCCACGGGATGGCGGCTGGGCACCAACCGCGTGGTGCAGTTCCGCTACCAGGTCATCGGCATCGCGATGGGGGCGGTGCTGGCCGTGGCGCTCGCTAGGGTTTTCCTGAGCGCCTACCCGGTGCTCAAGGCCGACCAGTTCGGCCGGCAGGTCGCGGGCGCGGAGCAATGGCAGAGCGCCATGACCTACAAGTTCGTCGGGGCGCTGCGCGGCATCACCAGCGCCCAGCCGCACATCATGAAGGCGCTCCGGCTGGGCATCCTGATCGGGCTGGCGACCGAGGTGCTCCGCAAGCTCGTGAAACGCCACCGCCGCTATCGCGAGTGGACCGGAACCTCCCGCGACGGGAAGGTCTTTGATTTTCTGCTCGACTCCTTCCTGCTGCCCAGTCCATACGCCTCGAGCTTTGGCGGATTCGTGGAAATGCGGACCTTGTGGTGGTGGGCGGGGGGAGGGACCCTCGGCTCACTCTATGAAACCGTGATGGCGAAGAGCAGTGCGGGCCGGGGCAAGACGACGGCCGGCGAGGTTCCGGCTGACATGAGCACCGCCTCCCTGGTCGGAGGCGGGCTGATTGCCGGTGATTCACTCGCGGCGCTGAGCGTCGGAATCCTGGGGCTTCTGCAAACGCTGCTCTGAAGGCGCGAGCATGCCGAGGCCTGGTTGCGCCGCCTCCGTTGCCGGCCGGCACCAGCCAATGAGACCATTCGGCGAATCTGAATTGTTCGCGGAGCTTCGGGGCAAAATTCGCGTCATAATTCGCAGGATATGGGTTGAACGATTCAAGCGCGTGTGTTTAAATCTCTCTATCCCCGCGTTTTCCGGTTTCTTTTGAATTACCCTGTTTTGCCATGATCGCGCCCCTGCTCAGGAATCTTGTTTTGGTCTGTTTGGGCCTCCTTGTAAGTGAGGGCTATGTGGTGATCGAGGCGACTCGCGCTCCGGAGGGCTATGAGAACGACCGGGGATTCTTCTTCGGCGTGGAGTTCGGCGCACCCGCTTGAGTCGGGCCGGCGGGGGAACGAAGTGAGATCAGGGTGGCTTGCACGCTGCGTCTGCCAGCGATGTGTTTGCTCAGTTGGGAAGTGGCACGGGTCTCCTGACCCGTGTTCAAATTTCCCACGGGTCAGGAGACCCGTGCCACGAACTGCTGATGGATGAAGCGCCTCAATATGGCCGTCACCAAACGGCCGAAACCATCCCTAGCCTCGGCGGGGAATATCCCCTGGTGTTTCCCTGGGCGGGGGCGAGGCGGCAATCGTCCGGGTCGGGTCAACCGATTCGCAAATCGCCTCAACTTCCTCGCGGGTGGCGCCCGGCTTCGAGATCGCGAGTTCGTCCAGGAAAGGCGAAACGCTCTCGCTGCCCTGAACCACGAACACGCTAAATCCGGCCTCACGGAGCGCGCTGAGAATGGCGCCGGTTGATTTGACGCTGACCTGGTAGTTCCACCGGCTTGGGTTTCGTGGGTCCAGCGTGCCGATATAGTAGTAGCTCATTTTGGGATTTGTCGTGAGGTGGAGTGTTGCAGCGTGAGTCTGGCCCGGAAATTCCCCCACGCGGTCATGACGCCAGCGGCCTGAAGCGTTTCTTGAATTCCGCGGCCATGCGAAAAAGGTTGCCGGTGGTCACGGCCGGGGTCTCCTGCGGTCCAGGTTGGTAAAACCGGTAGGCGATATGAGTTGGCCGCTCGTTCGCAATCACCGGGCGGGCTGCTGGGCTCATCCTTCCGATCGAAAAGGCGGCCATGCCGACGTCGAGGCACTGGTCGACATACACCACCACCTCAAAGGCAGGCGGCGCGCTTTCGTCGCGGCGCAAGAGGGCAATAAACCCCTTGAAGCCATGCGGAATAACCTCGCCGGCGTCCTCGAGGCGGCAGACAGCAAACGACTCATCAGTTTCCCAAACCGCGTGAGCAGCCTGCATGCGCAGCATCGCATCGATGATTCCGTTGGCAGTCTGATCGAGTGAAGGCGCGTCCCCGGGCAGCTCCCAGCCATTCCGCAGGGCGGCATCCAAAGCGTCCTTGGACGCGAAACTGCCAGACAACCGGACCGGCTCGCCCGGACGGGCGGCGGCCCCGTCGCGCCGGGCGACCAGCTGGTAGGAGAGGGGTGGTTCCGAACCTGCGCCGACAGGCAACTGGCATTTGCCCGCGGGGATTGTTTCGATGAGATACCTCTCACCCTCGAAATCGACCGGGAAGCCAGGCGGTCGCAGCAAACGAATCTTCATGCGGCTTACCGTGGACCATCGGAGGATTCTTCTCAATAGCATTCCTGCGGCGCCTGCGCGTCGCCCAGCGAACCGGCAGTCCTTCTGTAGCCGGGGTCTTTCAAATCCTCATTACCGCGGATCACACGGGTGAGCGCAGATCATGGTCCGATCTTCTAGACGTTTCCCGATCTCCCGGTTTTCGGTCCTGAATTCGGTTGTCCCTATCTCGCCTCTGGAAAGCTTCCTCCGATCGGTTGCTTTGCGGTTCAAACACCCCGCAGCCGATCGGCAGAATGCGCAGACCACGCGGAAACTGGAACGCAGAATTACCTCCCGCGGATGACGCGGATGGATGCGAATGGCCCAATCGAATCCGTGTCCATCTACGTACCGACCCAAAGCAATATTCCGCCAATCCGCAGAGATTTCCGGATCGGGCATTTGGCGGCGACGGCGCGCCGCCCTCCAAGTTCTGACGGCTCCAAGATTGACCTGTCCCTTTCAAACCCCTCGGCACGGTGATTCCGTCGTGCACAACTATGTTCAACCTTGAACATAGTTGTGCATGTCCTCGAAGCCGGCCAAGACATCTCCACTGCCTCCGCTTCTCATAACATAATATCCTATCCCAGCTTTCCAACGGATGGGGACCACCTCAAGGCCTCCGATTTCGCCGGTCCCTATTTCGTCCCCGAACCACAAAGTTAGATCCCGGCGCCCCGGCCGACTCAGATAAGCTTCAGCCCCTCAGTCGCCACGTAATCCTGCCGCAACTTGACCATCTGCGTCCGAAAATCCGGGTAGTTCTTCCAGAGCTCCTTGTCGCAATCGGCCAGCTTGCCGCATTGGAGACACGACTCCAACCCGCGCTCGACACTGCACTTGAGCACAGTGCAGCGCGCATGGGCAATGTTCACCGGCTTTCCCGGCGCTTTGCAGCCGTGGCAGAAGACCTGGTCAGGATTGAATTCCACCCCGAACTTCTCCTTCCACTTCCACTCGCCGTAGACCTTCTGCTTGGCGGTGAGATCGTTGGTCCGGGTGGCTTTCCAGAGCTCGCACCAGTCGCCGCAGATCAATCCGCAATACGCCCGCGCCTTCAGGTCGGGCAGTTTTTTGGGCGCGGCGAGCTTCGCTTCTTCGGCGCGCAGTTGCGGTGCGACGCATCCACAGGCGCAGACAACGCCAAACTGCCCGCAAAGTTTTAGAAACTCGCGGCGGAGGAGTGAGGGGGTATTCACAAAAGTCTATAACACCGATTGTGCCCGCTTCCCTTCATGCAGGCGCAAGAACAACGATTACAGCATCCGTTCGAGGTTAATCCTAAAACCGAGGGGCGTAAACTGCAGGGCCCCAAAATTGACCTGTTCCTTTCAAAACCACATTTCAGAACCCCTCGGTACGGCGATTCCGTTGTGCATGTCCTCCGAGCCGACCAAGACACCTCCACTTCCTCCGTTTCTCATAACATAATATCCCATCCAACCTGTCCAACGGATGGGGACCACCTCAGCATTCCGCCAGGCTCGGATCCGTGCGATCTTTGTGACCCGGCGTGCTCTAACCGACGGCTCTCATCTCTTGGGGACGACACGAAAGGTGCCGTTGCCGCAGGTGCCAACCTCAATGGTGCCAGTCCTGGGGTTCACGGCGATCGTCTTCATTCGCAGGGCTCCCAGGCCCGGATCGTAGAGATCCGTCCAAGTACGGCCGCCGTCAAGACTGTGCAGGAGGGCTGCGAGGCAGGGGCTGAGTCCCAGGGGTTCACAGGAGACATAAAGATCGTCTCCACCCGGACCACCTGCCGCGATCGAGCTCGCGTTGAAAGCGCGGTCGGCAAGGGGGAAGACTTTCGTCCAATGTGCCCCCTGGTCGTCACTGCGCCAGAGGCCCTCGCCGATAAAGCCTGCGTAAACCCGCTGCGGACGGTCAGGATCCGCGGTCACGCAGACGAGGGTGGCCGTGCGATTGCGCTTGAAGGGGAGCCCCGCGGAGATGTCGGCCCAACTTTTGCCTCCGTCGCCGGTGCGGAAAAGTCCCTCGGTCCATTCACCCCAATAGAAAGCACCGGCCTGGCCGGGGATCGCCGCGAGCAGCTGGTTGGTGCCGCAGGCGTTCTTGGTCTGATACCAGACCACCGAGAGCAGTTCGTTCTCGACCCATTCGCGGTCCTGCGGGACCCGCCGGATGCGGCCGGGCAGGCCGCCGCCCGAGAGCCGCGTCCAGGTCTTCCCGGCGTCGACGCTCCGGTACAATCCCGCGCCTTTCGACGGTTCACCGTCGACGCTGGCGAGGAAGACGCCCTTTTGCACGGAGTCTTCGCGGATCGCCTGGATCATCAGCCCGGCCGGCAGTTCGAGGCTGCAGCTCACGGTCGCGCCATCGTCCTCGGTGCGGCAGAATGCGCTGTGCTGGGAGCCATTGTTGTTCACCCCATACACGACCAGCCCCTCCACGAAGCGGGAGGGCGCGGCGCAGGTGCTGCAGTAGTAATTGGCGGGCCGGTGCAACTCGGCGAAATGCTGGAAGCGGCGGCCGTCGTCGGTGCTGCGGACGATCGTTTGGTCAGCGGCGGAGAAATAGAAGCAGCCCGGCCTCGTCGGATGGGCGACGATATTTTCGACGCAGATGTTCTCGATGCCCTCGTAGTGGTTGCCTGACCAATGCTGCCCCTCGTCGCGGCTCACCGATACGCCGAACCAATTGCTCATGTAGAGCGTTTTCGAATCAAAGGGGTCGATCCGCAGCTTGGCGATCGCCCAGCCGATCGGGCGGATGTCACCGGGCGGATAAGGGTATTCCGTGAAGTCGGAGGGCTGGTAGTCCTTGATCAGCGACCAGGTGACCCCGGCGTCGTGCGAGACGTAGAGCGGGACGACCGGGACCGGGGCATCGGCCGGAACGCAGGCGGCCGTGTAGAGCGTGCGCGGCTGCCGGGGGTCGACCGCAACGCAGGGGAACTCGACCGCCGGCAGTCCCTGGTTGATCGGTTTGAAACTGCGTCCGCCGTCCTGACTTTTCAGCAGACCCAGCTTGCCGGCGGCAGCGTAGAGGATCTCGTCGCCCTCGGCGGAAAACTGCAGTTCGGCAAAGGCGAGCTCCGGCCCCTCGGCCAGGAGACTCCAGGTGCGTCCCTTGTCAGTGGACAGATAGAGCCGGCCGACCTGCGGACGCTTGGAGCCCGAGGGAAGGAGGTATTCCGCGTGCGCCAGCGTCCTGAGCGTGCCGATGTAGAGCCGGTTGGGGATGCGCGGGTGAAAGGCGAGGGACTTGAGCGGCTCGCCCGCGAGGCCGGTGCAAGTCCAGGTTTCGCCTCCGTCGCCGCTGGCGAAGACGCCCCGCGAGAAGCTGGCGGCGACGACAGTCTTCGGGTCAAAGGGGTCGACGGCGATCATCTCGCCGAGATAGCGGGTTTCGCCGTTGCCGATGAAGTCGGCCTGTTCGGTGAGCAGGCGCCAGGTTTCGCCGCCATCCCAGGATCCGTGGATGAAGCCGAAGCTCTTGCCGCCGCGCGCCTCCCCCGAGCAGCGGAAGAGGACCTTGGGATCGTGCGGACTCAGCGCGAAACTCTCTACCGAGTGATGGGATGAGGCGGTCATTCCCCGGTTCATCGCGCGGAAGCTGCGGCCGCCGTCCTCGCTGAGAAACACCCCGGCGACATCGCAGCGCGCCCAGATACGACCGGGCGTATTCGGGTCGGGGATCAACCCCGTGATGTAGCCGCCGCCCCCAACCCGCGAGTTGCGCCACTCCACTTCGGCGCGGGGCACGCCGGTAGCCGCGCTCAAGGCAGGATCGGCGGCACGCACGGCGAGCGCGAGCAGCAGTGAGATCAGAACCAGGACCTGGCGGGTGAGTCGTAGACGGTTCACGTGAGCAGAGGGTTTTCGCAGATAGGCAGCGGCGGAGAGACGAACCTTCAGGGTTCCTTGCCGTCGGTCTGGTTGTCCGGCGGAACAGGATAGGTCAGGACATGGGCCGCGAGGAAACACGCCAGGCAGCCTCCGATGGAAAGAACGGCCAGCGTATGTGCCAAACGCCTTCCGTGCCACAGGCTGCCGAACCACTCCCTAAAATCGGCGGCCGCCACGTTGGACTTCCCGCCCAGGCGCTCCAGGTCATACTCGTACCGCTTGGTGTTCCCGGGCATGATTACATCCGAGCTGTCGTCCACGGGGGCCGCCGTCCGATCGATCAAGCCGGCGGCCAGCAAGCCGGCAACGAGGATGAAGATGCCAATCAGGCGAAAACGCATCTGAAGAGTCGCGTCTTTTTCGGATCCAGCCTGTTCTTTCTGAGCGCTCATAGCTTCCTCCTGGTCGCGGCCAAAACTTATCGGTCGCCAGCGATCCCATTCCAGAACCTGTCGGCGCTTTATTCAATGGCGTACTTTGGTCAGGTGGCGCCGGATCTATTTCTGCCGAAGTGGTTAGCGAATGACCGCCCGATGGTACCACAACGACCGAAGACCGCGCAATGGAGGGCCGGCGGTGATGCGAAACGATTCGTTGATAGCATCTTAAGTAACTCCGGCCTGTGGCATGCCTTACGCATGGAACGAAGGCATGCTGACATTCCTATCGACTTGGCCCGGGGAAATCGACGCCGGTGACATCACATCCTCGCCAGCCAGTGCCGCCGCTCCAGCGACGAGATCCGGGCCAACGGTCCTTCTGGTTGATGACGACTCCTCCGTGCGCAACAGCGTCTGTCGCGTCCTGACCGCGGAAGGGCTCCAGGTCGTTCCGGCAAGGGGCGTCAAGGACGCGCTGGACTACCTCGCCGTGAAGACTCCCGACCTGGTGATCACGGATCTGTGCATGGCGCTTTTATCGGGTTGGGATCTCATTGCGCATCTCGGCGACCATTATCCCGCGCTGCCCATCGTTGTCATCACGGCGCTCCCGCCGAAGTCTGCGGGCGGAGCAAACGAGGCCGTCGACGCGTTCTTCCAGAAACCACTCGACATGGATGCGTTGCTTGCGGCGATCCAGCGCGAGCTTAACTGGTCCCGCCCCAGTCGGCGCGCCTCCCTCGCCCGATGATGAAGTTCCCCGTTTGCAGTTTCATCGTCGCATTCTCGGTTGCCGTGCCGTGGTGACCAATGAAAACCACGCGATCTCTCTGCCTGGCGTCGCTTCTGGCCGCCCTCCATCCGCTGCTCGCCGCGGGTGCAACGAGTGAAGCCACGCCGTTTTCCACCCACGTGGGCGATCCGGTTTCCATCCCGGCGGAAATCGCCGATCACGTGATCTTCGTCAACGTGATGGTCAATGGCCACGGACCCTTCCGGGTCATGGTGGAC
Source organism: Opitutia bacterium (assembly GCA_003153035.1). Classification (GTDB taxonomy): domain Bacteria; phylum Verrucomicrobiota; class Verrucomicrobiia; order Opitutales; family Opitutaceae; genus Fen-1467. The sequence goes on along the minus strand of PMBT01000119.1, from coordinate 30,300 downwards.
ACCGGGTGCTCCGTTACCCTCGTGTCCCCGGAACTCGCGGAGGCGGTGGGCGCGGCCGTTTCAGACCCGGAAGAGAACATCGTTGTGGCGCAAAATGCGCTCGGGAATCCGACTGATGTGCAGCGGGTCGTCCTTGGATCCATCGACCTTGGCGGCGTGCACTTCGAGGGCGTCCTGGCCGCGATCTCCGACACCTTTGACGAGTTCTCCGCGATCCATGGCCGGCGCGTCGACGGCGCCCTTGGCTTCCCGCTTTTCCATGACCTGTATCTCGGCCTCGATTTTCCCAACCACCGCATCCTCCTCGGAAACCAATGGCCGGCAAACGTCCCCGCGATTCGCGCGGGTCTGCCGGTGATTGAGCAGGCCGGCACACCGTTCGTGCAGGTGCAGGTCCAGGGGAGGCCGGTCGACGTGATGATCGACACGGGCGCCAACCATGCGCTGCACCTCACGTCCGAACTTGCCTCGGCATTCCAGTGGAAAGTGGAGCCTCGCGCGGGCTCGCTCGTGGCGGCAGTCGGGGAGACCGGGCGGGAGTGGATTGGCCGGCTGGCCGGAAGCCTGTTGCTCGGGGGCATCGAGCAGGTGGAGCCGACGGCGGTCATCTCCGCCGGCCCGCCCAGCCTTGGGCTCCGCTCGCTGCAGAGTTTCTGCGTCATCTTCCATCAATCCGAGAACATGGTCTGGTTCTGCGGGCCGGGCACGGCGCCGCTCGAGCCCACCGCCGAGCGCAGCATTGGCCTTAGTCTCTATTCAGACCTGGGCGGCTGGCGGGTCGCCGGGGTCATTCCCGGCAGCCCGGCGGAGCAAGCGCATGTGGCCGCGGGTTCGCTCGTCACCCAGGTCCAGGGTAGGCCGGCCATGAGCTGGACGCGCGACCAGATGCAGCAGTGGATTGAATCGCATGCGGATGTTGCGCTCGTGGTGGCCGGCGATGCCGGCGAGCGCGCTCTGACGCTGCCGGTCTGGGACCTGGTGCCGTGAGACCGGCGCCTAGCCCGGGACCGCGGGCTCGTCGTTCGTCTCCGGTCGCAGCGCGTAGAGCTTGAGCCGTTCGCGCACCGTGAGCCGCGACCATCCCAGGAGCTGGGCCATCTGGGTGATGTTGCCCGCCGTCGTGGCGTTTGCCTGCACGAGCAACTCGCGCTCAACCGCGGAAAACACCGCGATGACGGCGCCCGCCCCGGGCTTGCGCCGGGCGTTTTCCAGCGCCTCCTGACAAAGGGCGGCGAGGGCGCGCCCGCTGGCGTCCCCGCCCGGGGCGGAGGGCCCCTGGCTGAGCGAGGTCCGGGCCAATTCCTCGGTGATAATATAACCGTGGGCGATCAGCAGCATGCGTTTCACCACGTTCTCCAGCTGGCGCACGTTGCCGGGCCACGGCTGCGCAGAAAGAAACTTCACCGCCGCCGGCTCGATCGCGGCCACGCCGCCGTGGTCGGCGCCGTACCGCGCAATAAAGCATTTCACGAGCGCCGGGATGTCCTCGCGCCGATCCCGCAGNNCCGACGCGCGAGATCACCCGCTCCTGCAGCACGCGCAAGAGTTTCGCCTGCGTTTCCAGCGAAAGGTCGCCGATCTCGTCGAGGAAGAGCGTGCCATGGTCAGCCTGCTCGAAGCGTCCAATGCGGCGCGCCTCCGCGCCCGTGAATGCGCCGCGCTCATGCCCGAACAGCTCGCTCTCTAGCAGCGTCGCCGGAATGGTCGCGCAATTCACCGCCACGAATGACTTGTTCTTCCGGTTGCCGTGCTGCCACATCGCGCGGGCCACGAGCTCCTTGCCCGTGCCGGTCTCGCCGAGAATCAGGATCGAAACGGGCTTGTCGGCCACCCGCCCGATCTCCCGGTAGACGGCCTGCATGGCGCGGCTCTGCCCGACGAGCGCGATCTCCCGCGGCGGCTCCGCCCCCAGCGCGACTTTCTCCCGGCCGCGCCGGCCGGCGCCGGCAGCGCGGGCCAGGACCGGAAGCAGTTCCTCCATCTCAAACGGCTTGACGATATAGTCGAAGGCCCCGCGGCGCGTCGCCTCGATCGCCGTCTCAGTCGTGCCATGCGCCGTCATCAATACGACCGGCAGGTTCGGCAGCTCATCCCGCAGCGTGTCGATCAGCTCCAGGCCGGAGACCCCCGGCATTCGCAGGTCGGTGAGCACGCAGTCGAAATCCTCCTCCAGCGCCGCGGTCAGGCCGCGGCTCCCGTCGGGATAACTGACCACCTCGTAGCCCTCGCCGGTGAGGACGCGCTCGAGCGCTTCGCGCGCCGAGGCGTCGTCGTCGATCAGGCAGATCCGAAACGAGGCGCTCACTTTTGGCGAGTGTGGCGCGCCTCGCCGCGGATAGGCAAGCGCACAGCGAAACGGGTGCCGGTGCCGGGGGCGCTCTGAAACTTGATCTCGCCCGCCTGATTTTCCACCAGGTGCGCGACGATCGCCAGACCAAGTCCGGTGCCCGCCGGCTTGGTCGTGAAGAACGGATCGAAGAGCCGCGGCTGGATATTCACCGGAATCCCCGGTCCGTTGTCGGTGACGGAGAGCACGGCAACCTCCGCCATCTCCCCGCGCAGCGGCGCCCGCTCGCGGTGCAACGCCAATTCGATCCGGCCGAGCCGGCCCTCGAGCGCCTCCTGCGCATTGCGAACGAGATTCAGCATGACCTGCCGGAGCTGGCCGGGGTCGGCTGCAACGTCAGCGGTCACCGCCGTGTCAACCGCCAGCTCGTTCCCGGTGGCGGTCAACTCCGGTTCCACGAACGCCGCAAACTCGCGCAGCCACGCGGAGAGTTCCACCGGGCCGAGCACCGCCTCGGCCGGGCGCGCGTAGCCGAGCACGTCGCGCACAATGTGCTCCAGCCGGTCGACCTCGTGCGTGATCGCCTGCACGTCCTCCTGGCCGTCGTCCCCAATGAGCGTTCGACGCAGCGTGTAAAGGCGAGCCTTGATCGCGGTGAGGGGATTGCGGATTTCGTGGGCGACGCCGGCGGCGAGTGTGCCGAGGGCCGCGAGCTTCTCGCGCTTTGCGAGGAGCGCTTCTCGGTCGATGAGTTGCTCCCGGAGGGGGCGCACAATGCCGCCATAGAGGAGCGCGACCACCACAACGATGGCGGCCAACAGCAACCCGAGGCAGGCAAAAACGAGATTCCGCATCCAGCGGAGCGAGTCGAGCGACTCCTGGAGCAGGCTGCGGAGTTCCTCGTCATGGGCGGCGGCAAAGTCGTCCGCGATGCTTTGCAGTCGGTTCGCGCTATCGTCGAACATCACGACCGTGTCGCGGTCCAGCCGGCTGGTCAGGCCATCCGTGCGCGCGGCCAACGCGTCCAGCTTGAGGAAATAGGACTGCGTTTCCGCGGCGATTTGCCGCACGATTCTCTGCTCGGTTGCGCTGTCGTTGGCCGACTGCCGGGCGCTCAACCAAGCCGTCAATGCCTGCCGCCGCTGCTGAATCACGGCGGCGCTGTCCTCCGATGCATCCGTGCCAATGCGAAGCAGGGCGCCGTGCAAATCGTCAACCAAGCCGCGAAACTGGCGCGCCAGTGACGCCGCTTCGAGTTCGACATGCGCGAGGCGCCGCAGCTTGTCGCTCGCGTCGCGCTGGACGGCCACCGCGAGCGCAACGCAAATCACCACGGTTCCCGCGAGCGCAATCACCAAGGTGGTTAGCCGGCGCCAGAAAGCACGGGAGAGAGCGTTCATCGGTGGTCAGTCATTTACCAGTTGCCGGTAATCGACCGCGCAGATTGCGACACATCCGGCAGAGCGGAAATTGAGCAAATGGCTGCGAAACAGCAAGGTGTGGTTTTGGGCAAAGAGGCACAAAAGCAGCATACCGTCAGGCATGAGTGTCCGACACGATGTTGCTCCCGTCGGTGCCGTCGGGGTGCCGTTTTTCGGCAAGAATCTGCCGCCCCCGATGCTCGTGGTGGGCGCACCGTCGAGATCCGCGTCCGCCCCAATCTCGGGCGGTTTCGCACCGAAGTCCAACGTCTCATTTTCCCGGCCGCCTAGCGACGGCCATGATGCACGATATAACCGGCCGGTCTGCCCCCATGGTGGATCGGCCGCAATTTCATTCCCCGCCATGCTCGACTCGATCCTGCCGCGGCGAACAATAGCCAGATTGACCATGGGCGTTTTGGCGGCCGCGCCGATGCCCGGCTGGATCGCTTTTGCCCGAGCCAGTGAACCTGCGGGATTGGCAGCACCGCCGGCCGCGCCGCCGCTGCTGGACTCGCGCCCCGCGGTACGGCGGGCTCTGAGGGAGTTTGACCGGTTTCTCGATCACCACCCGTTGCTGGAAGACCGGTTGCGCCTCGATTCGCAGCTGACAACCAGCAAGGCGTTCCTGGAGAAGAACCCCGAGTTGAGCGACTTCCTGCGCGCCAATCCGAACGTCGCCGAAGGGCTGAAGGTCTATCCGCGGTATTTCCTGAACCGGGCGTTGATGCGTCAAGCGAGCGCCCCCGTCTCCTTCCATGATCTCGCCCCGTTCAAGGACTTGTTCCAGGAGCAGCCAAAACTCGAACAGGAGCTGAGGGAGAAGCCTGAATCGATCCGCGATCCGGTCTACCTGGATTTACACCCGGAACTTCGCGCCTTCCTTGTCCGGTACCCTGCGCTCGGCGGGGTCTTTCTCCCCTCATCGGTTCCCCCAGAATCCAAATAACATGCCGCGATCTTCTCCTGCTTCCGGGTCACCCAAGGCCGATCCTCACCCGCTCAAACCGGGCAAAGCGCCGCGAATTCCAGAAACCGGGGCCGGCCCGCCAACGGACCCGGTTATCCTGTTGGTCGACGACGATCCCTCGGTGCTCAAAAGCCTCGGACGCGTCCTGGCGACCGAAGGCTGGCAGGTGGTCACCGCGGCAAATGGCGAGGAAGCGCTGGCACGTCTGGCTGAACGGGAGCCGGATCTGATGATCACCGATCTTCGCATGGGCGATGTCAGCGGCTGGGACCTGCTGTTCCATGAGAATATGCAGCGGCCGAATCTGCCGATATTCGTCATCACGGCACTGCCTTCACCGGCAGTCGGGGGCGCGGATCATTTCGCCGCCGAATTCTTCCAGAAGCCGCTGGATCTCGACACGCTGGTAACGGCGATTCGCCGTCGTCTCGGGGCCGTTCCGTCGATGAGACCGTAGCGCTAATCGATTTTCCCCGCCGTGGTAGCCACAGTTATAATCCTCGCGATGCTGGCGATGCTGGTCACCAGCGATGCAAGAGCCTCGGAGTAATTTCTGGAACGTTTCCCCAGCCGGCACGGTCGGGGAGTGGCACAGGTCTCCCAACCCGCGGGCAAAGGGATATGGGACGGCCTCCTTCGCCAAGGCTACGGAGGCCAGGTAGCACGCACCTGTCGGCCGTAGCGTCATGCGAAGACTGAAGCGCGCTTCCTCCAAATGCATGAATTCCGCCCTAGGATCGATGGCCCTGTCCAAAATTGAAGGTGACCCGGAAGAAAACCGGCGGATCCCTGTATGATTTGGCAAACGAGTCGTAGTCATTGATGGCGGGAGGCGGCCGTGCGGAGACCGCCATGGCCGCGGCCAATTCGGACGGATTCGCGTCGGCGTCCGACAACATTTGATCCGAAACGGTCTTCGGTCGCCAGTCGGCATACCGGTTTGAGACGCTCAGGTCACGCACGGAGGGGATGTTCCAGTTGATGGTAAATGCCGGTTCCCGCGGGATGCGGACCAAGTTTGCGCTACCCGGCAGCGGCGAGGTGAAGACGATTTGGGTCGGTGCCAGCGACAGTGGTGTAATTGGGTTCGGCGAAAACGCGGGAATGGTCGGCGGGTTGTCGGCGAACGCCACGGTGCTGAGGATTCCGGCCCCAAGGACCAGGGCTGTGATGGTGTTTGAATGCATGAGAGTGGGATGATTTTGCACTCTCATCTGCTTGCGGCATGCCATGCGGCCCAACTCATCGGAATGAGCTGGTCTATAAACAGTTAGGCCTGGACCGGTTCTCCATTCCAGGATCTGGCTTGGTAACCGCCATTGCGAACAGCGATAACACCCTTACCACTGAACACCGGATTCGACCGGGATGACCAGTACGACTGCCGCGGGGTGAGATGATCAGGTTGTCAGTTTGCGGACCGGAATTCCCGCTGACCTACGTGTTCTCCAAGACACCGTCTGGCCCAAAGGGCCATGCTCCGCGCGGATTATCCCAACTAAGAGCTGGGCGGCCGCCAGTCGCCGCCCGCGGCTTTGAGCAGTGTGACGCTGGCGTTGAGCCGCCGGCCGAGGAGTTGCACGGCGGTCAACTCGGCGTTCGATTGGACCGACTGCGCCGTTACCACATCCAGGTAACTGACCGTGCCCGCCTTGTATTGATTAAGCGTGATGGTGGCGGACTGCCGCGCCGCCGCCAGGGCCTCGGCCTGCATCGCGGCCTCCTGGGTCAGGATGGCGGCGGCGGCGAGGTTGTCCTCCACCTCTTGGAATGCGGCGAGTACGGTCTGGCGGTAGGTGCCGAGGCTCTCCTCGTAGACGGCGCGGGCCTGCCTTACCTGGGCGCGGACCTTGCCGGCTTCGAACACGGGCATGACCGCCCCGGCGCCGAGCGACCAAATCTCGTTCGGCGTGGACAGCAGGTTTTGCAGAACCGGCCCCTGGTACCCGGCGGAGCCGGAGAGGGAAATGACCGGGAAATAGCCGCCCTTGGCGACACCGATTCCGGCAGATGCCGCGGCCAGCCGGCGCTCCGCTCCCGCGATGTCGGGCCGGTGTTCGAGCTGTTGGGAGGGAATCAATGCCGGCGGGACGGGCGGCTGGATCGTCAGGTCGGCGGGCGACAGGGAGAAGGCCGCCGGAGGTTGCCCGAGGAGCACAGCAGTGGCATGCTCCAACTGGGCCCGCTGCAAGGTGAGATCGATGGACTGGGCTTGCGCAGTCTTGAGCTGGGATTCCGCTGCGGCGACATCCGCGCGGGTGTCGACGCCCTGCGCGTAACGGTTCTGCGCCATCTTCAAGGAGCGGGTGTAGTCCGCGACGATCCGCTCATACACCCGCTGTTCGGTGTCCGCGACGCGCAGGGAAAAATAAGTCTGGGCGAGCGTGGCGTGAAGGCTGAGGCGAATCGATTCGAGATCCGCTGCGCTGGCCTCGGCGGCCGCCCGCCCGGCTTCCGCGCTGCGGCGGACCTGGCCCCAGAGATCGAATTCCCAACTGGCCGCCAGCCCGGCGCCGAAGGTATTGCCCAATGAGGCGGGGACCGTCCCGCGCGTGGGAGTGCTGGCCCGGCTCGCCGAGCCGTCGGCGCTGACCGCAGGAAAGAGCGCGGCACTGGCGATGGTGGCGGCCGCCTGCGCCTGCCGATATTGCGCTTCCGCGATGTGCAGGGTGTTGCTGGAAACTTCGATGCGCTCCTGCAGGCCGTTGAGCACGGGATCGCCGTACGCTTCCCACCATTTTCCGCGCGGAAGCTGTTCCGCCGGCTCAGCGGGCTTCCAATTGCCGGCTTCCTTAAAGGCCGGGGCGTCGACCGCCGGACGCTGGTAATCGGGACCGACTGCGCAGCCGGCGAGGACGAGCAGGGCCAGTCCGGCACCTAGCCGAGACCGTGCCGTAGGAAGGTCGGTTGCGACCGATGATCGCCCGCAAGCGGGCTTCCTACACCGGCACACCGATCGGTCCGTAAGGGCATGGGGAGAATTGCCAGCAATTGCCTGGATCCGGCCAAGATTAAAATGGCTTTGAGCGTTCATGAAATAGGTAGACTGGCGGGCGCGGTCTGCACGGACTGGACGGCATGGTGAGGGCGGAGGCGCCGGGCTAGGCGGGTTCCCCAGGCGCCGAACCGTTCCATGTAGAGATACACGACGGGTGTGGTATAGAGGGTCAGGACCTGGCTGACGATGAGACCGCCGACGATCGAGATGCCGAGCGGCTGCCGGAGTTCCGCGCCGTCGCTATGACCCAGGGCGAGGGGCACCGCGCCGAGCAGAGCCGCCATGGTGGTCATCATGATCGGGCGGAAACGTAGCAGGCACGCCCGGTAGATCGCGTCCTCCGCCCGCGCGCCGGTCCGGCGCCGCTCCTCGATCGCGAAGTCGATCATGAGGATGGCGTTCTTCTTCACGATGCCGATGAGCAGAATGACGCCGATGAACGCCATGATCGTGAAATCGGTGCCCGTGATGAGCAGGGCGAGGATCGCACCGCCGCCGGCCGAGGGCAGGGTGGAGATGATTGTGAGCGGATGGACGAGGCTTTCATACAGGATGCCGAGCACGAGATAGACGGCCACCAGCGCTGCCAGGATGAGGAGCGGCTGGTTGGCAAGGGAGGCCTGGAAAGCCTGGGCGGTGCCCTGGAAACTGCCATGGATTGAGGTGGGGACGCCGATCCGTTGCAGGGCGGTCTCAACCGCGCGGGCGGCCGCGGAGAGCGAGGCTTTGGGTGCGAGATTGAAGGAAACGGTCGTTGCCAGGAACTGCCCCTGATGGTTGACCACGAGGGAGGTGTTGGTCGGTTCCCAGCGGGCAATGGCGGAGAGCGGCACCTCGGCACCGGTGTTGGAGACAATATAGGTGTTGCTCAGCTCGGATGGATTCTGCCAGTAGCTCGGGGCCACCTCCATCACCACGTGGTACTGGTTGAGGGGATTGTAGATCGTCGAAACCTGCCGCTGGCCGAAAAGGTTGTTGAGCGTGGAGTCGAGCTGGAAGAAACTCACGCCGAGGCGCGTGGCGACATCGCGATCGACCACGAGCGACGTCTGCAGGCCGAGGTCCTGTTGGTCGGTGCTCACGTCGACGATCTCGGGGATTTGACTCAAGGCTTGGCGAATGCGCGGCTCCCAGGCGCGCAGCTCCTTGATGTCGTCCGCACTGAGCGTGTACTGGTACTGGGCGTTCGCGGACCGGCCGCCGACCCGCACATCCTGCGCGGCTTGGAGGAATAGGGTGGCGCCCGGCTGGTGCGCCAGCTTCCCGCGGAGCCGGCCGATGACCAGGTCAGCGGAGATTTTCCGCTGGGCGACGGGTTTCAGGACCACGAAAAAGAACGCGCCGTTGCGCTGGCCGCCGCCCGTGAACGCCACCACGTGGTCGACGGCCGGATCGGCCTTCACCACGGCGACGAAGTTCACCAGCTTCTGCCGCATTGCCTGGAACGAGATGCTCTGGTCGGCCACGAGGTTGCCCATGATCCGGCCGGTATCCTGCTGGGGCATGAATCCCTTGGGGACGATGACATAAAGGTAGATGTTGAACGCCACGGTGCCGAGCAGGGAAACGAGCATGACGCGCCGGTGCCCCAGCGCCCACTGGAGCGTCCGATCGTATCCCTGCAGCAGGCGCGCAAACATCCGTTCGATGAAACGGGACAAGCGTCCGGGATTCTCCTCGCTCTGCGGCCGCAGCACGCGGGCGCACATCATCGGGGTAGTCGTCAGCGAGACCACCAGCGAGACCAGGATCGCCGCGGACAGCGTGACCGCAAACTCGCGAAACAGCCGGCCGACGATTCCGCCCATGAGCAGGATGGGCACAAAAACGGCGATGAGCGAAAAGCTCATCGAAACGACGGTGAAGCCGACCTCCCGTGCCCCCAGCAAGGCGGCTTCGAACGGGGAGGTCCCCTGCTCGATGTGCCGCGACACGTTCTCGAGGACCACCACGGCGTCGTCCACGACGAAGCCGGTGGCGATGGTGAGGGCCATGAGCGANNAGGCTGTACCCGGCGAGATACATGATGCCGAAGGTGCCGATGAGCGAGACGGGCACCGCGACCGCGGGAATCGTTGCCGCCCGCCACCGGCGGAGGAACAGGAAGACCACCAGGATCACCAGGGAAATGGAGATGAGGAGCGTCTGCTCCACGCCCAGCAAGGAGGCGCGGATGGTGGTGGTGCTGTCGGAGGCGATCTGTAGGTCGATGGACTGCGGGATCGAGGCCTGCAGCACGGGCAGGATCGCCTTCACGCGATCGACGGTCTCGATCACGTTGGCGCCTGGTTGCCGCCGGATCAGGAGCAACACCGCGGGCTTACCGTCCGCCATCCCCGCGTTGCGCAGGTCCTGCACGGAATCATCCAGAGTGCCGAGATCGGTCAGACGCACCGCCGCGCCGTTGCGGTAGGCCACCACGATCGGCCGGTAGTCGGCCGCCTTTTTCGCCTGGTCGTTAGCGGCGATTTGCCAGTGGCGGATGTCGCCGTCGAGGATGCCTTTCGGCCGGTTGGCGTTGGTCGTGGCAATGGCCGCGCTGACGGCGGACGTGGCGATACCATAATGATTGAGCGCGGTCGGGTTCAGCTCGACGCGCACGGCCGGCAGGGAGCTGCCGCCGACCATCACCTGCCCGACGCCGTCGACTTGCGCGAGGGCCTGCGCGAGGATGGTCGAGGCGGCGTCGTACATCTGACCCTGGTCGAGGGTGTTCGAAGTCATGGACAGGATCAGCACCGGAGCGTCGGCCGGGTTGACCTTGCGGTAGGTGGGATTACTCGGCATCCCAGTGGGAAGCAGGCTCAAGGCGGCGTCCATGGCGGCCTGCACATCCCGGGCGGCGCCGTTGATATCGCGGCTGAGGTCGAACTGCAGGGTGACGTTCGTTGAACCCAGGGAACTGGTGGAAGTCATCTCTGTCACACCGGCGATGCGCCCCAGCGCGCGCTCCAGCGGCGTGGCGACGGTCGCAGCCATGGTTTCCGGGCTCGCCCCGGGCAAACCGGCTGAAACCGAGATGGTCGGAAAGTCCACCTGCGGCAGGGGCGAAACCGGCAACAGACGAAACGCCAGGATGCCCGCGAGTGCGATGCCGAGCGTCAGCAGAGTGGTGGCGACGGGCCGCCGGATGAATATTGCGGAGGGGCTCATGCCGTCGCCAGGGCCGGGGCCGGTTTGTTGCGGCGGAGACGTTTGGCCAGCCGGTCGAAGGCCAGGTAAATCACGGGCGTGGTAAACAGCGTGAGCACCTGGCTGAAGATCAGGCCGCCCACCATCGTGATGCCCAGCGGATGCCG
>PMBT01000119.1:0-19247 GCA_003153035.1 Opitutia bacterium | reverse complement strand
GATGGCGATCATGCCGAGGTCGGTGTTCGCGAGTTGCAGGGCCAGCAGCGCGCCCACGCCCGCGGAAGGCAGCGTGGAGAGGATCGTGATGGGGTGGATGTAGCTCTCATAAAGAACGCCCAGGACGATGTACATCGTGACTACCGCCGCGATGATCAGGAACAGGGTGTTGGTAAGCGAGGCGCTGAACGCCAGCGCCGCCCCTTGGAAACTGGTCAAGACGCTCGCGGGCAAACCGAGATCCGTTTTGGCGTTCTCAATGGCCTTTACCGCATCGCCAAGCGAGGAGCCCGGGGCGAGGTTGAAGGAAATGGTCGCGGCGGGGAACTGGGCGGCATGGTTGATTGATAGCGCGGCGCGGCGCTCACTGACGGCCGCCACCGCCGTGAGCCGCACCTGCGCACCAGTGTTCGAGGTCACGTAGATGTTCTCGAGCGCCGTCAAGTTGCGCTGCAGCGCCGGCGGGGCCTCCAGCACCACGCGATACTGGTTGGTCTGGGTGAAGATGGTCGAGACCAAGCGCTGGCCAAAGGCGTTGTAGAGCGCGTTGTCGATGGCCGCGACGGTGACGCCCATGCGCGCGGCCGAATCGCGGTCGATCTCGAGGTAGGCCTGCAGCCCCTCGTTTTGCAGGTCGCTCGCGACATCGGCCAGGGCGGGAAGCTCGCGCAGCCGGTCAACGAGGCGCCCGACCCAGAGAGTCAGGTCATCGGGATTGGCGGATTCGACGCTAAACTGGTATTGGGTGCGGCTGACCGAGCTCTCGATGGTAAGGTCCTGCACGGGCTGGAGGTAAAGCGTGATGCCGGACACGGCGGCGAGCTTCGGCTGCAGGCGGCGGATGATCTCGATGGCCTTCTCCGAGCGATCGTGCTGGGGCTTGAGATTGATGAGGAAGCGCCCGCTGTTGAGCGTGGAATTGGTCCCATCGACCCCGATGTAGGACGACAGACTGGCGACAGCGGGATCCGTCAGGAGCACGCGGCCCAGGGCCTGCTGGCGATCCGCCATGGCGGTGAAGGAAATGGATTGCGCCGCCTCGGAAATGCCCTGGATCGCCCCGGTGTCCTGCACCGGAAAGAATCCCTTCGGAATGATGATGTAGAGCACGACGGTGAGCAACAGTGTGCCAATGGCGACGGCGAGGGTGAGCCCCTGATGCTTGAGCACCCACCGCAGCAGCGTGCCATAGCGGGCGATCACCTCCTGAATGAAATGGCCGCTGGCGCGATAGAAACGCCCCTGCTGGTTCTCGGGCGTGTGGTGCAGCAGCTTCGCGCACATCATCGGCGTGAGGGTGAGCGAAACCACGGCCGAGATGAGGATCGAGACGGCGAGCGTGATCGCGAATTCGCGGAACAGGCGGCCGACCACGTCGCCCATGAANNGCGTGAGGTTGTTGATGCTGAAGCCCACGAGGTACATCACGCCGAAGGTGCCCACGAGCGAGAGCGGGACCGCCACACCCGGGATGATCGTCGCCGGGATGTTGCGCAGAAACAGGAAGACGACCATCACAACCAGGGCGACGGAGATCATCAGCTCGATCTGCACATCGTCGACCGAGGCGCGGATGGTGACGGTGCGGTCGGTCAACGGGATCACCTCGATCGAGGCCGGCAGGCCCGCCTGCAGTTGCGGCAGCAGCAGTTTGATCCGGTCGACCACCTGGATGACGTTGGCCCCGGGCTGGCGCTGGATGTTCAGGATGATGGCGGCGCGCTCGTTGGCCCAGGCGGCCAACTGCACGTTCTCCGCGCTGCTGACCACCTTGGCCACGTCGCTCAAGCGGATCGGGGCGCCTTTGCGGTAGGCGATGATGAGCTGTTCGTAATCCTCCACTGTCTTGAGCTCGTCGTTGGCGTCGATCGTCGAGGCGCGCGTCGGGCCGTCGAAGCTGCCCTTGGCCTGGTTGACGTTNNGCGGGGCGCTGGCCGCCGCTGATGCTGACCAGTCCGACGCCGGGAATCTGCGACAGTTTTTGCGCCAGCCGGGTGTCGACCAGGTCCTCGACCTTGGGCAACGGGATTGTTGCGGAGGTGACGCCGAGGGTGATAATGGGCGCGTCGGCCGGGTTGACTTTATTGTAGATGGGCGGGGTCGGGAGATCCGCCGGCAGGAGGTTGGTGGCCGCATTGATGGCCGCCTGCACTTCCTGCTCCGCCACGTCGAGCGTGAGGTCGAGCGTGAAGGTCAGCGTGATCATCGAAGCCCCGCCCGAGCTGGTCGAAGCCATGCGACCGAGTCCCGGCATCTGGCCGAACTGGCGCTCGAGCGGCGCGGTGATCGACGAGGTGATCACCTCGGGACTGGCGCCGGGATACAGCGTGACGACCTGGATCGTCGGATAGTCAACCTGCGGCAGAGCCGAGATGCTCAGCATGCGGTAGGCGAAGGCGCCCGCCAGCAGGATGGCGACCATGAGCAGCGAGGTCGCCACCGGCCGCAGAATGAACGGTCTTGAAGGATTCACGTGGACGGATGGCCGGGTTGCTCAGTTCTGCGGAGGCCGGGCGGCCCCGGGTCCACGCTGGCCGGCCGGTTTGTCCGGTCCGGATCCCGCGGCGCCGGTGGCTCCGGCGGCCCGGCTGACGAGTTCGACCGTGGAGCCATCGCGCAACTTGTCGACTCCGTCCACCACGACGACATCGCCCGGGACGAGACCCTTGGAGATGACGATCGCACCCCGCTCCGACGGGCCGGTTTCGACCCGGCGGACCGAGGCGGTCTTTTGAGCCGCCACGAGATAAACGTAAGTGGCCGTGGCACTGCGCTGGATGGCGGCGGTGGGCACGACGGTGGCGCCGTGAATTTGATCCGCGATCAGTTGCACGTTCACAAACTGGTTGGGAAACAGCGTCTCGTCGGCATTGGGAAACTCGGCGCGCAGTTTCACCGTGCCCGTCGTTGGATCGATTTGATTGTCCACGGTCACCAGCTTTCCGGTGGCGAGGAGGGTCCGCCCGTCGCGATCGTAGGCCTCGACGACCATGGGATTGCCGGTTTTGAACTGCTTCATTACCTGGGGCACGGCGTCCTGTGGGATGGCGAAGAGCACGGTGATCGGTTGCAGTTGGGTGATCACCGCGATGCCATTGGCGTCGGCGGCATGGACGATGTTGCCCTGATCCACGTAACGCAGACCGATCCGGCCAGTGATGGGCGAAGTGATATGGGAATACTCGAGCTGCAACGCCGCGCTGGCGACCTGGGCCTGGTCCAGCTTGATGGCCGCCTCGTACTGCCGCACCAGCGCTGCCTGAGTATCGACCTGCTGCTTCGCCACCGAGTCCTGCTCGAGCAGGGTTTGGTAACGGGCGAGATCAAGGTGGGCATCGTCCAGGAGAGCGTTATCCTTGGCGAGTTGGGCCTCGGTTTGCAGCTTCTGTACTTCGAAAGGGCGCGGATCCAGATCCGCCAGGGGAGCCCCCTCCGCGACGTTCGTGCCCTCCGTAAAATAGATCTTCTGCAGCTCGCCGTCCACCCGGCTGCGCACGGTGGCGGTGGCGACCGGCGTGACGGTTCCCAAGGCAACAATCCGTACATTCAAATCGGCGGTGCGCGCCGGTTCCGCGGTGACCGGCACCGCCCCGGGACCGTACCCGGCCCGGGCCGGCGCGGCGGACCGACTCAGCGGTCGCACCAGCACCGCGTAGCCGACCACGATGACGACGGCGACGATCAGCAGCCACTTTGACGAGGGCCGCTGGCGGTGGGCTGCCTGGGCGGGCGTGCTCGGCAGGACTCGGGAGGAGGGGGAGGACGCCGGGGAATTCTTGGAATGGTCGGTCATGGAAGGAGGATATATCAGGTCGGGATTTCGCGGCAAATGGAAGAATGAACTTCAGAGGGTGTCGTGGTTGGGAACCGGGGCCGCGGCGCCATCTGGCGCTGCTTTGATGAGGCCCGCAACCAGGCACGTGATGAGCGGTTCCACCTGGGCGCGCGGGTTGCCGAACGGCTGGGTTCGCAACATCCACGGGAGCACGAAGGGGGCGCTCGCCGTCAGAATCAGCCGGCCGGCGACCTTGGCGTCGATGGCGGCCATGGCCCCATCGTCGCCGCGCGCCGCGAGGATCGCGGCGATGCGGACTTCAATCTCCTGCAGGAATCGTTGCCGCTGTTCCGGCTGCTCGCGCGCCACCGTTATTCCAAGCTCGAAAAGCAGTGGCGCCGACCTGATTTGGCGGTGGGTGCCGTCAATGAGTGCCTGAAACAGCGCGATCAGCTTCGCGGTCGGGTCTCCCGGCGCCGCCGCGACCGCGCGATCGCAGGCCGCGAAGAGAGCCGCCTGTTCGGCCGCCGCCACCGCAGCCCCGAGCCCCAGCTTGCCCGCGTAATAGCGGTAGAGATTCGCCACGGACATGTGGCAGTCCTCCGCGATCTCAAGCATCGAGGTCCTGGCATAACCGAAACGCCGAAAATGCGCCCGCGCGACCGCGGCAATCGCCGCCCCCGGGTCGCCGCTGGCTGAATGCTGAACATTTTGTTCAATCTTCACTCGTCTTCTGAGACGCCGGGCATCCCGCACGGTTACGCGAGGACCGGGGAGGCGGCACGGCGCGGTGGCTTCGCCATGGCCGCCCGCCGTAACCGATTCTCCCGCGCGGCGTCTACGCCGATGCCACTCATTCGCGGCCGCACCGGCCCGCTTCCGGTCCATGAAATCACTCATTCGCCATCTGCCCATTGCCAGCTGCGTCGATCCCTACGGCCTGGGGTTGATTTTCACCATTGCCTGGGCCGTCCTCATATTCGGAATGTTGGAATTGCGGCAAGTGGTCCGGGACATCGGTCGCCGTTGGGCCGCGTATTTCTAGTCCCGGGTCCAAGCGGGCATCGGTATCCCAAGGCGCCCGCGGGTCGTCACGTACTTCAGGAAATAACCGCTGGGAAACAAAACTCGGCACTCAATGTCACAAACAGAAACACCATGAAAAAGGCAATTACAGCCTCAGCTCTCATTCTGAGCACCCTGCTGACCGGATGCGTCGGCACCGGCCCGAACACCCAGCAGGGTGCCGTCGAGGGCGGCATTCTGGGCGCTCTCGCGGGGGCCATCATCGGCAACAACAGCGGCAGCCGGAACGGAGGCTCCGGCGCCCTCGTCGGCGCCCTGGTCGGGGCGATCGCCGGAGGGACGCTCGGCAACTCGGTCGACAACCAAAACGGCACCGTGTACGGACAGCCCATCAGGACCGTCCCGGCATACCCGGCCGCCGCTGCGGCACCCGACGTCGTCCCGGTTCAACCCTCCCCGGCCGCAGTCTGGGTTCCTGGATACTGGAACTGGAACGGTTTCCAATACAACTGGATCGCCGGATTCTGGGCGGTCCCACCGGGCGGGTTCCGCGTTTACGTCGAAGGCGAGTGGATATTCCGACACGGCGGATACTTCTACCGCCGCCCCTACTGGCGGTAAATCCACCACCCAGCCCCGAGGCGGCCCGCCGCATTGCCGTCCGGATGCGAGGCAACCTGCATCCGCGGTTCGTCAGGACCAGGAGGGCAGTGCGCGATGATTTTGCGTCTTTTTCGACCGTAAAGTAACGCCAGTCTGCGACTAGGTCTTCATGGAGTCACCTTCGTTTTTGACCCCTAACCCGTGTCAGTCAAATCAGGGCAACCTCATGCGACCCCTTTGGATCGCCTTCTGGGCTTGAATCCCTCGATCTTTCTTTATTCCGAAGCACCCGCGCGGAGAAGAGAAGGTCAGGAGGGGCGGCGCAGATTCTAGTTACGCTTGCACCGGCGAGCCTGGCCGAATGCGCCGCCGGCGCCGGCAGACTAACAGGATCTCGTCAACGTCAATTGTGTCGATCAGGCCCGGGCCGAATTGCAGTTGTTTCTGCAAGAGGAGGCCCAGGGGCATGAGCACCCAGTTGTACAGAAACATTGCAACTGTCCGGTGCTTCGCGAGAGCGTCCGTACCGAACTTCAGCAGTCGCGGGTTTCGAGGGGCCATTCCGAACGCAGCGCTTTTTTCCAGCGTCAATCCGTTGCGCTCGATCAGCGCCCGCAAGGCTGCCGGCTCGTACCGCCGGGCATGGCCGACGCAATCGTCGAAACTGGTCCAGTGTTTCTCATGCAGGGGAACGGAGAAGACCAATACGGCGTCGTCCTGCAGCACCCGGCTTAGCTCGCGGAACGCCTGTTGGTCGTCTTCGGCGTGCTCAATAACGTCAAACGCGCAGACCAGGCCGAATTCGCCGTCCCGAAAGGGCAGCGCGGTGATTTCGCCCGGGACCGCGCGTCCCCCGCGAGCGTTCAGTCGTTCGATTGCGGGCGCGCTGATGTCCAGGAAACGCGTGCCGGGAACGGGCAAGCGCGGGCGCAGCCCGGGACCGATTTCCAAACGAGCCGGCGCTCCCGCGCACAGCTCGGAGATCAGCGGCCAGGTATTGAAACGGCTCGGGCGCCCAAGATGCGCCCGCGACCACAAGGCGTCGTAGAACTCACGATTCGCCGCGACGAGGTTCTGTTTGCTCATGCGAGTCGTGAGCCGCTAGGTCGTTTCAACGCGGACCAGAAAACACTCACTGAACCACCCGATTCTGAAAACGAGCGCGAGCCGGCCGGTGACCCATATCGAGACGTTGAGCCCGAGCAGAGGGTGCAGGGCGAACACGCCGGGACAATGACCGGGAAAGAGACGGGCCATTGGAAAGAATGAAGACGGATTGTCTAAGGTTTGCGAGGCAATCCAATCTCAAGCTGGTGGACGCTACTGGGCTCGAACCAGTGACCCCTAGTGTGTGATACTAGTGCTCTAACCAACTGAGCTAAGCGTCCCAACAAGCCCGGCGAAACTGGCGGGCCGGCCTGACCAAATCAATCCTGTTTTATCGGCGGCGCCCGGCAAGAGGGGGCTAAAATGCGGCCAGGAGCTTCTGCAGGTTCACGTGTTCCGTCACGAGCCGCTTGATCACCGGAATCTTGTCGGTGTCATGCGGTTGGGTTTTCACGGTCATGTTGTGGATCTTCGAAGTGATCGTATAGGCATCCTCCGGTGCGGCGATGACCGGAAGATCGGTCTGCGCCAGCAGCTCCAGCAGCTTGGGGTGGGGCAGGATATCGTTCGTCAGGATGATGCCGGCGATCGCCTTGGTCCCGGAGATACTCGTGGCGGAGATCGCGGCGAGAATCACGTCGTCGCGGTCGCCCGGGGTGATCAGCAGGTTGCCCGGCTGCAGGTGGTCGATGATCCCCTTGGCGGTCATCGCGCCGACGACCACGCGCAGGATGCGCTCGTGCGCGCCGGAGGCATTCGCGTTGAGCCAGCGCCCGCCGATCTCCACAGCGACCTGGGAAAGGTTGGGAGCGGAGAGCATCTTCTGCACAGGCAGCACGCCGAGCAGTGGCACGCCGAGCCGGGCGAGTCCCTTGCCAGCGTACTCCTCAACCTGCGGAATCTTGTCGACCTCGACCTTGTTCAGGATGGCGCCGATGATCTCCACCCCCTCCCGGTCGAACAGCGCCTTGTTCAAGGCGATCTCGTCAATCGGCCGGCCGATGCCTCCCGGGCAGACGAGCACCACCTTGGCGTCGAGGATGCTCGCCACCCGCGCGTTGGAGAGATCGAACACCGAACCGACGCCGGCATGGCCAGTGCCCTCGATCAGCGTGAAATCCTTCTCCCAGGATACGCGATCAAAGGCGCGGGAGATCTTGTCGACGAGCAGCGCATACGTTTCCTCGGGACGGCTGAGAAAGCGGCGGGTGAACGTCGGATCGATCGTGATGGGGCTCATGCTCTCGATGGGCACCTGCACCTTGTAGATCATCTCGAGGAGGTAGGAGTCCTCGTCGACCTTGTGGCCCTCGACCTCGACATAGCGCTGGCCGACCGGCTTGATGAAACCCACCCGCGGATAAAGGTGTTGGAGCGCTGCGAAGAGGCCGAGACATGCGGTGGTCTTGCCATCGTTCATCCGGGTAGCCGCGACAAAAATGCGCCGGGTGATCGTGTTGGTCGGCTTGGCGAGCAACGGCAGCGGCGGCTGGTCGAATGGGTTCGGATTGGTCATGGATTAGGAGTCAGAAGGCAGGAGATAGAAGTCAGAAGACAGGAAGGAGAACCGAAAAGGCAGGAGGCGAACGCTGGAGGGCGGAGAATAGAAGGCGGATCGAAGCAGGCAGAAATCCGACCGCAAGGCAAAGAAGTGAGCGGTCAGGAATTCGCCGGGCGGAGTGCGGCGAATTCCTACGGCGTGCCATGCAGCAGCCGCCGGTCGATCGCCTGGCAGCCCACCACCGCGGCTGCGCCGAACACNNAGGACGTTGGCCCGGCCGGCCACGCCCCCAGTCACTTTCTTGGTCACGGCCACGTGCGGATCGAGCGCGGCGTCGACCTGGAGCTCGCCGTCGATCTCGAGCGGCAGCGCCGCCCGCGCGGCCTGGGCGCGGGCGAGCTCGGTGGCGGTGCGGATCTTCACAATCGCCGGGTGGTCGGAACCGCTCTTGCTGGCATAGCTGAGCAGGGCAACCCGGGGCAGCTCATTCGTCAGATGGTAGGCGATCATCGCCGTGGTGATGGCGATGTCGGCCAACTGCTCCGCGGTGGGCTCGGGGAGCACGCTGCAATCGGCCAGGAAAAGCGACCCATCGAAGCCCACTTTTTGTTCATCCCAGTCAAGAATCATCAGCGACGAAGCCGTCGCCACATTCTCCAGCCGCGGAATGATCTGGAAAAGCGGGCGCAATGCGCTCGAAGCCGACACGGTGGCGCCACCGACCAGGGCGTCGACCTGTCCGGCCGCGAGCATCATCGTTGCGAAGTAATTGCAGTCCTGCATCACAGCCCGGGCCTCGCCGGGTTTGAGGCCCTTGTCGCGCCGGAGCGTCTCGAATTGCCTCGCGAAGTCGTCGAAGTCCTCGCTCCGGGTGGGTTCGATCAGACGCATGCCGGCGAGCGTCACGTCAAGCTGCGCGGCGGCCTCCTTGATGCGGGCCCGTTCGCCGAGCAAAATGGGCGCGCCCATCCGCCGCGTCACCCACTGGCGGGCG
The DNA here is from genome assembly GCA_003153035.1 of Opitutia bacterium. Lineage (GTDB taxonomy): Bacteria > Verrucomicrobiota > Verrucomicrobiia > Opitutales > Opitutaceae > Fen-1467. The sequence continues at coordinate 10,241 of PMBT01000119.1, read as the reverse complement.
GCCTGAAGGATGCGCGGATCGGCGCCCTCCGGAAAGACGATGCGCTTCGGATGGCGCTGCAGCCGCTCGATGAGTTTGGGCAGCAAGGGCATTCGGGGCGGAAGATGCCGGCCGGCGCCGGGAGCGTCAATGCCGCTTCGCATCGGGCGGGCCGGGCCCGGCCGGGAGTTTTAAGGACTTGCTAACCAGCGGGCGGCCGCAGAGAAACACCCGCCCGTGTCGAAGAGCCTCAAGAACATCGGCGTCGTCTCGCTGCTGACGGTGGTGTCCCGCATCCTCGGTTTGCTGCGGGATGAATTGAGCGCGGCGATCTTCGGCGCGAACCTGCTGCTGTCGGCATTCTACACGGCCTTCCGCCTGCCCAACCTCTTCCGCCGGCTGCTGGGCGAGGGGTCGCTGACGGCCGCGTTTCTGCCAACGTTGCAGGAGGAATTGCATGTGCACGGCCGGCCGGGGGCCTATGCGCTGCTGAACAAGGTGACGAGCTGGCTGGTCGTGGTGACCGGAAGTGTCGTCGCGCTGGCGATGGTGTTGTTCGCGCATTCCCGCTGGGTGGGCGGGCAGGAGGAGAAATGGTATCTGGCGGCGGATTTGACGGTGATCCTGTTTCCNNGAGCCGGCGCTGTCGCCGATCTGGCTGAATCTGTCGATGATCCTCACGCTCGGCGGGGCCGGGCTGCATTGGGCAAAAACGCCGATGGGGGAGGTCCGCTGGCTCTGCGTCGGCGTGCTGGTGGGCGGGTTTCTGCAGATGGCGGTGCCGGCGGGCGTATTGATCAAGCTGGGCTGGCGGCCGCGGTTCGATTTCACGCTTTCGCCGCGCGTGCACGAGATCGGGCGGCTGATGGCCCCGGGCTTTTTTGGGACCGCGGTTTATCAGGTGAATATCTACGTCGCGAATCTTCTCGCCTACCAGATCAACGATTCGGCGGCCACGCTGCTATTCCTCGCCAACCGGATAATGGAACTGCCGATCGGGGTGTTTGCCATCGCGGTCTCAACGGTGGTCTATCCCCTGCTGGCCCGGCATGCCGTGGAGGGGAAGTTCGAGTCGATGGCCGGGGACTTCCACCGGGGGGTGCGGTTGATCCTCCTCATCAACGTGCCGGCGGCGGCCGGCCTGGCGCTGCTAAGCGCACCGATCACCCGGTTGTTGTTCCAGCATGGCAAATTCACTGCCGGCGATGCGCATTCCATGGCGATCCTTCTGGCTCTGTTTGTGATCGGCATGCCGTTCTTTTCGGTGGTGAATCTAACGGTGCGGGCCTTTTACTCGGTCAAGGATACCGCGACGCCGGTGAAGGTCGCGGCCATCGACTTCCTCGTGAATCTCGCTTTGAGCCTGGTGCTCATGCGCTGGCTGGGCGCGGCGGGCCTGGTGCTGGCCAGCACGACGGCCATCATCGTCCAGACCCTGCTGCTGAAACGGGCGCTCACGCGGCGGATCGCCGAGATGCGTTTCGCTCCGCTGTGGCCAAGCCTCGCGAAGATCCTTCTCGCGACCGCGCTCATGAGTCTGGCGGTCTGGGCAGGCTGGCTTGGGCTGGGTTCGATGGTCGGCGGGCGCACGGCCGACGTGCTGGCCGTCGTCGGGCTTATTCCGCTGGCCTGCGCCGTCTATGGCGGGCTGCTTTGGGCGCTCAAGATTGAGGGTCGCGAAGAATTGCAGGCGCTGCTGCGCACGAGATTCAGCGGGAAGAATCGTGCCGCGGAAATCTGATCAGGCGCTCAATCCCATGTCGGCTGCAATCACTGTCCGCCACAACGCCACTGCCAGTCGTTACGAGGCGGAGGTCGCCGGCAATCTCGCCGTGGCGGAGTATGTCGTGGAAGGCGGCCGGGTGGTGTTCACGCACACCATGGTCCCGCCGGAATTGCGCGGCCGGGGCATCGCGGAAGCTCTGGTGCGCGCGGCATTGGAGGACGCCCGCGCGCAGGGCCGGAGAGTCGTCTCGCAGTGTTCCTATGTGGCGATGTTCATCCGCCGCCACCCGGAGTTTCAGCCGTTGGTGGCGGAGTGAGCGAGACCGCGGCTGGCGCGTATCCATGTCAACCAATCGTTGACACCCGATCGGGAGTCCAGAACGCACGGAATGAGCGCCCGCCGAAAGTGCGGCGGCGGCTCAAGCCGTCGTTTGACGACGGATGGCGCGGACGATCAGGATGCTGCCCGCGGCCACGAGAAACAGGGAATAGAACGTGCCGCGACTGAGACCAAAGATCAGGGAGACGCCCTCATCCGGTTCCCGGAAGAGTTCGCAAAAGATCCGGACTGCCGCGTAGGCCAGCAGGGCCTCGCCGGCGAGGCGGCCGGGCTGGGTCCGCACCACATCGGTTTTCCAGAAGCGCCACTGGAGGAGACCGAGCAGCAGCGCGCCTTCGAGCGCGGCTTCGTAGAGCTGCGACGGATGCCGCGGCGGAATCAGGCCCAGGCGCATCCCTTCCGACGCGCTCTTAGGAAAAATCACGGCCCACCGCACGTTCGAAACCTTTCCCCAGAGTTCGCCATTGATGAAATTCGCAATGCGGCCCAGAAGCAACCCGACCGGAATCGTCGTCACCAGCACGTCGCTGAGGTGCAGGAAGGAATAGTGGTGGCGCCGGGCGAACCACCACACGGCCACGACGACACCGATGAAGGCCCCGTGGCTCGCCATGCCGCCTTCCCACACGCGGAACAGCACCAGCGGCTCGTGCGCCAAGAGGGCGAAATCATATAGGAGGAAGTAGCCGAGCCGGCCGCCGAGGAGCACTCCGGCGACGAGGTAGAAGATGAAATCAGCCACCTGGTCGGCCGGCAGCGCCGAGCGCCCGGCGCGATGGTAGCGGATCATCAACCAGCTGCCAGCGATGAAGCCAAGCACATAGGCCAGGCCGTACCAGCGGATGCCGAAATTCCCCCAGAACCGGATGGCGAACGGACTGAGATCGTGAACCCAATAGGCGAGCGGCAGTGGCATTTTTTGGTTTTGACGTTGGCTGAGCGATGGGGTGGGCGAGAGATGGCAAACACCGGGCTACCCGCCTCCCTTCGGAGGGCTCCAGAACCCCACGCCGGCGTCGCCGGGGCGGCGGCCGCGGCTTTGCTTCTGCAGCCTGGCGCGGGCCAGCTCGCGCATATCGACGGCCACGTCGTCCTTTTCGAAGATCTCGCGGCCCAGAATGTGCTCCATCACGTCCTCCATGGTCACGACCCCGGCGGTCGAGCCGAACTCGTCGACAGCAACCAGCAGTTGCTGGTGCGTCTTGAGAGTAAGCTGCAGGGCATTGCCGACTGTCGCTGTCTCGGGTATGAAACTGATTTCCTGCATGAGGTTGCCCACGGTCTCGAGATCCTGGTCGTTGGCCTTGGCTTTGAGGAGATCGCGGCGGCGCACCAGGCCGACGACATCGTCGAGGTTCCTCTGGCACACCGGAATCCGGGCGAAAGGGATGTTCGGAAACTCCCGGAAGACCTCGCCCACCGTCGCGCTTTTCCGGAGCGTGGTGACGACCGTGCGCGGGGTCATGATTTCGCTGACGCGCACGTCATCAAGCGAGAGGGTGTTGGCGATGATGTTCGACTCGCTCCGGGACAGGGTGCCTTCCTTCGCCCCTTTTTCGGCGAGGAGGATGATCTCGCGGTCAGAGGCGCGTTCGCGGGGACGCACCTTGACAAAAACGCGGACCACGAGACCCGAGACGTACAGCACGGGCGTCAGGGTGCGCCGGGCCCACCAGAGCGGATAGACGACATGCGGCTGCAGCGCCTCACGATACGCGATGCCGATATTCTTGGGCAGCACCTCGGCAAACACCAGGATGGTGAAGGTCATGGCGGCCGTGGCGATGCCAAGATAGGTTGCGCCATAGAGGTGCGTCACCAAGCCGCCGATGAGGACCGATCCGAGGGTGTTGGCGATGGTCGCCATCGTCAGGATGGCGGAGATTGTGTCCTCGAGGCCGAGCTTGAGCGCTTCCAGAAGCCGGCCGCGCTGCGGGCGGCGGTTCTTCAGGGCTTCGATCTCCGCCACGGTCGTGCTCAGGATCAGGGCCTCGGACAGCGAACAGACAAACGAGACCCCGAGCGTGAAGGCGATGATGACGATGAGCCAGAACATGGGCCGATCCTCCAACGCCGGGCGTCTCTTTTCGAACCAATTCTGCGCTATTGGCCCGCATAGGTCACAGCCTCGGTCATTGCCACGATCATTCTCGCTCCCTCGATTGTCATCGCGGCGGGAATCGCGGGCTAAGCGGGCTAACCCGCCCCACCATCTGGTCTGGATGCCTCGAAGATATTCCGCTATCCCGACCTCGACGTGACTTGCCTGCTCGCCCGCCCTGATCGCGCACGGTGAATTCACCCCGACCCGACGAATGTATGAAGGGACTGAAAAGATGACCTGTGGCCGACGGGGGCCTGCCCTTTTATTCACGCCTCCGAGCAGATCGCCGATTGGCAGCGAAAATTGAACTTTGCCCACAAGGCGGACACCCGTTAGTGAAAGTCCGATGACGCCTCGCGTTGTATTTTTCGCTCCTCCCGGGGTGACAGCGCTCGATCTGATCGGCCCGCTCCAAGTCTTCCAACTGGCAGGCAGTTCATTTGGTTGCCCCTATCGGATTGAAGTCTGTGCTCTCACTAGATCGGTTCCAGTCGTGGGCAATCTGCGATTCTCGAACCTGATGCCCTATGAGCAGATCGAGCTCGGTCCGGATGATATTCTTTTCGTGTCCGGCTGGACGGGCCCGCCGCTTTTCACTCTGCAAATGCTGCAAGAGCACCCGCCCCTGTTCGAGTGGATCCGGAAAGCCTGGCGGGCCGGGGCCACGGTCTGCTCGATCTGCACGGGAGCCTATCTGCTGGCGGAGGCAGGCATCCTCGATGGATCTGCCTGTGCCACTCATTGGATGGATATCGATGATTTACAGAAGCGGTATCCGCGGATCAATGTCCAGAAAGGGATTCTGTTCGCGGAGGCCGGCCATGTCTTCACGAGTGCCGGCATCGCTTCCGGCATTGATCTGGCCATCCACCTGATCGGCCTCCGGCACGGACAAAAACTTGCATTCGAGATGGCCCGCATACTGGTGGTCTACCTGCGCCGCAGCGGTGAGTCCGAGCAGGATAGCGTCTACCTGAAGTATCGGAATCATCTGGATGACCTGGTGCATCGGGCCCAGAGCATCCTGATCGAACGACTGGATGCACCGCCCAGTCTCGGCCTGCTGGCAAAGCAAGTCGGGGCGAGCCCGCGAAACTTGTCGCGTCGTTTCCGTCAAAGCGTCGGGCTNNGAAGAAGGCTCGAAGGTCGAAGACGTGGCCAAGGCCTGCGGATTCAACGGGAGCCGGCAACTTCGCAACCTATATCAGGAACGTTTTGGCCACTCCCCAAGGGGCAAGAGCGTGGCGATCGACTGTTGATCCGAGTCGCGGCGATCCCGGGGAGACGCCGGCCAGGCCGGAAAGTCCGGAACAGGCCGCCGGCCGCGATGGCCCGAAATTTCCCCTCGGTGGCTTGGGCGATTGCGGGCATGCGAGCTATATTCCTGCCGTTGGCTCACCGCTCGGCGCGGCCAGCCGTGTCCATTCCGCAAGAGAAGCGCACTCGGAAGACCGCCTCACCATCGTACGTCGAACCATAAATCCACCGCCCATGAAATTCGCCAAAGTCCTCATCATTCCCGCGTTGTCGCTGATTCTCTGCTGCTCTGCCCTGGCCGGAGAATCGGTGAAGCCGGAGACGCTGCCGGAAGGCCAGCACATGTACGTCATTGAACGGGTAATCCCTGGTGCCGGCAAATTGACCTCCGCGGAATTGAAGGGCATTGCCCAGACATCCTGTGGCGTGTTGAAGGAGATGGGACCCAAGATCCAGTGGCTCCAGAGTTACGTCACGGGTGACAAAATTTTTTGTGTCTACCTTGCACCCAACGAAGAAATGATCCGCGAGCACGCCAAAAAAGGCGGCTTCCCGGCGAATGCCGTGAGTGAGGTTTCGACGATCATCAGCCCAAAAACGGCGGAATGATGCCGGGAGCTGGTTGCCGAAGCAGATTCCGCCCGGTCTCCTCGAATCGCCGGGCGCCCGACTCTGTCTCTCGCTCCGCCGCCGTGCTTAGGCCACAGGCGCGAACTGAAGACTCCACGTCTTGACTCTTGAATGACGGAGCGGTTGGCGGCTACTCACGGGACGAGTGCATCACGTTAGAAACAGCCAAGGCGCGGTGGTGGTGGGATTTCAACGGTCCGAACAGCATTGCGGATGACCCGCTCGCGAGAACTTCCTTGCGCGACCCCCGGGTCGCCCGCTTACGTTCACGGGATGAGTAACCTCAAATGCACGCCCCTTCGCGATTTTCACATCGCCCACGGGGGGCGGATGGTGGATTTCGCCGGCTGGGAGATGCCGGTGCAATATCGCAGCATCCTCGAGGAGCACAAGGCAGTGCGCCGCAACGCCGGCCTCTTCGATGTGAGTCACATGGGGGAGGTCGATATCCGCGGGCCCGATGCCGGCCGGTTCCTCAATCATCTCGTCACCAACGATGTCAGCCGGCTGTTCCCCGGCCGGGTACTTTATTCGCCGATGTGCTATCCGACCGGCGGGGTGGTGGACGACCTCCTGATCTATATGCGCGGTGCGGAGGACTTTTTCCTCTGCATCAACGCCGGAAACATCGACAAGGACCTCGCGTGGATGCGCGAGCAGGCGGCGGGTTTCAACGTCACCATCACGGACCGCTCCCCCGATTACGGGCAGCTGGCGGTGCAGGGGCCGAAGGCCGCGACAATTGTGCAGGCACTCACGAGCGTCCGGCTGGACCTCGTCAAGTATTACCATTTCACCGAGGGAACGGTGGCCGGGTTGCCCTGCCTCATCAGCCGAACCGGCTACACCGGCGAGGATGGCTTCGAACTCTACCACGCCGCGGAGGGCGCCCCGCGGCTCGCCGAGACCCTGCTGGCGGCGGGTGCCCCGCACGGGCTTGAACTTGCCGGTCTCGGCGCCCGCGACAGCCTGCGCCTTGAGGCCGGCTATCCGCTCTACGGTCACGAGATCACGGCCGAAGTTTCTCCGCTGGCCGCCGGCCTCAACTGGACGGTGAAGCTGGACAAAGGCGCGGACTTCATTGGCCGCGCTGCGCTGGCGGCCGAGAAATCCGCGGGTCCGGCGAAGAAGATCGTCTTCTTCAAGACGGGCGACCGCCGAATCGTCCGGGGCGGCTCCCCGGTGCTCGGTTCGGCGGGCGAAGTGGGCCTCGTGGTATCGGGCACCCTATCGCCGATTTTAAACGAGGCGATCGGTTCCGCCCTGGTGACTGCCGCCGCCGCGACCCAGCCTCTGACCGTTGACATCCGCGGCACCAGGATCGGCTTGCAGCTCGTCAAACCGCCGTTCGTTCCCCTGAAGAAAGTGTAGGAGCGTGCTTGCACGCGAAACGCCGCGTGTTCAAATCGCCTGCAAGCAGGCTCCTACCCATCTCCCATGAGCAACGTTCCTATCGACCGCAAATACGCAAAATCCCACGAATGGCTAAAGCTGGACAGCGACGGCACCGCGACCGCCGGCATTTCAGACTATGCCCAGAACAGCCTCGGTGACATCACCTTTGTGCAGCTTCCCAAGGTGGGCGCGACCCTGAAGGCCGGCGGTTCTTTCGGAGTCGTTGAGTCCGTCAAGGCAGCTTCCGATCTTTACGCGCCGATCGCGGGGACTGTGCTGGCGGTCAACACCGCGCTGGAAGGCGCACCCGAGACGGTCAATCAGGCGCCGTTCGATAGCGGCTGGATGATCAGACTGAAGGTCGCCAATCCGGCTGAGCAGGACGCGCTGCTTTCGGCAGACGACTACGCCAAATTGATCGGGTAGGGGGGCGCTTCTTGAAACCCGAGAGCGGAGACCGGAAACCGGAGCGCGCGGCAAATCGGAAAAGCGGGAAAGCGGAAAACCGGGAACTGAGAGAACGATCGGCATGAAAATCCTCGCGCTGGAAAAGGAAGTGCCCGGAACCACCGCGGCTGCGTTCACGCCGCATCTGCGGGCGGAGGCGGCGCGGGTCTGGGAGCTGCAACAATCGGGTGTGCTGCGGGAAATCCATTTCCGGCAGGACCGGTCTGACGCCGTGTTGATCCTGGAATGCGCCGACGCCGGTGAGGCGCAGCGCGTGCTTGCCACACTGCCGCTCGTGCAGGCCGGGTTGATCGCGTTCGAGGTGATTCCCCTGAAGCCGTATCCAGGTCTGGCGCGGCTGTTCTCCGGCGCCAGTTAGGCCGGTGCCGTCTCACCCTTGCGTTCGGCGCGCCCCGCCTTGCGCCGATCGGTCTGGGTGAGGATACGTTTCCGCAGGCGGAGTGATTTGGGCGTGGCCTCCACAAACTCATCGGCGGCGATGTACTCGATGGCCTTTTCGATCGAGAGGCGGACCGGCGGGGACAGTTGGGTGGCGACGCCCTCGCCCTGCGAGCGGAAGTTGGTGAGCCGCTTGGCGCGGCTGGCGTTGACCGGGATGTCCTCCTGCCGGGGGTTTTCACCGACGAGCATGCCTTCGTAAACCAGTTCGCCGGCACCGATGAAGAGCCTGCCGCGTTCCTGGATGGTGACGAGCGCGTAGGCCTTGGATTCGCCACTCTCCGTGGCGACGAGCGTGCCGGTGAGTCGCGTAAGCACATCGCCCGCCCAGGGAGCGTACTCCTTGAACAGGTGCGACATCACTCCGCGGCCACTGGTGGCATTCACGAGGTCGGTCTCCATTCCGATGAGTCCGCGCGTCGGGGCGACGGCCTCGATGGTCGTGCCCAAGGGGTGCTTGTGCATGCTGCTGATCTGGGCCTTGCGGTTGGCCAGAATCTGCATGACCAGCCCCAGGCATTCCTCAGGGATCTCCACCCACAGCGACTCGAACGGCTCCAGCGTTTTTCCATCCACGACCTTGGTGATAACGGTGGGGCGGGAGACCAGCATTTCAAACCCTTCGCGGCGCATCTGCTCGACGAGAATGGCAATCTGCATCGAGCCGCGCGCCTTCAGATCGAACACGCCCGCCATGTCGGTGTCCTCGACCTTGATGGAGATGTTGGATTTCATCTCGCGAAACAGGCGGTCGCGGAGTTGGCGGGAGGTGACGTATTTTCCCTCGCGGCCGGCGAGCGGCCCGTCGTTGATGCAGAACTGCATCTCAATGGTCGGCGGGTCGATCTCGGTAAAGGGCAGGGCGTGGGCACTCTCATCGGCGGCGATGGTGTCACCGATGTCAATGTCCTCGAAGCCGGAGAGACCGACGATGTTCCCCGCCACGCCGACCGCCGACTCGCTGGTCTGAATGCCCGAGAACTCGACCACCTTCGTGATCTTGCAGCGCACGCGATCCCCGCCCTTGGGGTGGATGATGTAAACGGTGTCGCCGGTCACGATCTGGCCGGAGAGGACCTTGCCGATGCCGATGCGGCCCACGTAGTCGCTCCAGTCGATGTTCGAGACCAGCATCCGGAAAGGGTCATTGGGTTTGGCAAACGGAGGCGGAATGTGTTCGAGGATGGTTTCGAAGAGCGCGGTCATGTCGCTGCTCTTTTCGCCGGGCTTGCGGACCATATAGCCTTCGCGGCCGCTGCCATAGACGACCGGGGCGTTGAACTGTTCCTCGTTGGCGTTCAGCTCAAGCAACAGTTCAAGGACCTTTTCATAGGTGCCGGCCGGGTCGGAGTTCTCGCGGTCGATCTTGTTGACGACGATGATGACCTTCAGGCCATGCTGCAGCGCCTTGCGCAGCACAAAGCGGGTCTGCGCCTGGGGCCCATCATAGGCGTCGACGAGCAGGAGCACGCCGTCGACCATCTTGAGGGAACGCTCGACCTCGCCGCCGAAATCGGCGTGACCGGGAGTGTCGACGAGGTTGATGGTCTTGCCCTTCCAGTGGATGGAGGCGTTCTTGGCCTTGATGGTGATGCCCTTCTCACGCTCGAGATCCATGGAATCCATCACGCATTCCTCGACCTGCTGGTTGGCGCGGTAAACACCGCCTTCCTTGAGGAGTTCGTCGACGAGGGTGGTCTTCCCATGGTCGACGTGGGCGATGATGGCGATGTTGCGGATGTTGTGGTTCATATCGCAGACGGGTCCTGTTTCCGGCGGAACCGGAAAACTTGCGGCGCGCCTTCGCCAAACGCAAGGCCGAAGGGAAAACGATCCCCGGCAACGGGTACCTCGCGAGTGAATAGTGGCATCCAGCGTATAGCCAAACTCGTGAGCAGCCTGTCG